>JAQSDT010000656.1 GCA_029946075.1 bacterium
CCTTGGCGGCACGATTGCGATCGAGTCCGCGCCCGGAAAAGGCAGTACCATTTTCGTCGGCATCCCCCTGCCGGAACCGGTGGCCGCGGCATGACCCCGATCCGCATCGCGCTGGTTGACGATCATCCCGTCGTGCTCGCCGGCATTCGCGCGCTGCTGCGCGACGTGCCCGAGGTCGAACTGGTCGGTGAAGCCAGCACCGGCGCAAGCGGCTTCAAGGCCATCTGCGAATGCTTGCCGGACATTGCGGTGATCGATCTTTCGCTGCCTGACTTCAGCGGCATGGAGCTGGCGCGCCGGCTCACCAAACGATGCCCCGAGGTGAAGATCATCGCGCTGACGGTTCACGAGGATCGCGCCTATGTTCTCCCGGTGCTCGAAGCCGGCGCGAAAGGATATCTGCTGAAGCGGTCGGCCGGTGAAGAATTGATGCGCGCCATCCGGGCCGTCAATCGCGGTGCCGTCTATCTCGATCCGGCGATTGCCGACAAGGCGTCGCCGGCAACGCCCGAGCCGGCGGCGGTGAATGAAGGCGAAGGCGGTGAACTGAGCCGGCGCGAAGAAGACGTGCTGAAACTCGTCGCGCAGGGTTTCAGCAACAAGCAGATTGCCGGGCGCTTCGAGGTGAGCGTCAAGAGCGTCGAGACCTACAAGGCGCGGGCTTCCGAGAAGAAGGGGTTGCGCAGCCGGGCGGACATCGTCCGGTACGGCATCAAGCAGGGCTGGCTGGCCGCACCGAACTGAGCGCGAGCGAGGCGCTGGCGCCGCGGTGTCTCTTCGCTGTCGCGTATGCCTACTTTGGCGTTCCCGCACGCGGTGCGTCCCGCGCACCCGGCACTTCATTCACGGGCACGCAGCTTTTCTTTCTGCGATGATTGCGCGCGGCGCCCTGCACTTTCAAAACCTTGCCTGCCGAACATGAGCCGTCATTGACGTAGATCGTGGAGTAGGGATCCATCATCAACGGTTCGCTGGCGTGGAATTTTTGCGCCGCCGACGGCTGCGCGAAGAGAACCGCGGCCAGCAACACGGTCGATCCGGCGGCCACGAGATAGGCGTGCCGGCGCAGCCCGTCGAAGGTGAAGGCGATGACGGGCACCTTATCGATCGCTTTCCGGATTCGCCAGGCGCGCGGCCGAAGATGCAGCGGCCCGCCCGTGGATGATGACGGTCGCGGGAATGAGGTTGATATGTTTCAACAGGAAATCCCGCACGTCGGCGGGTACGGATTGCACGGCCATCAATTGCGGCGGTCCATCGAGCAAGTGTCGTGCGCCTGACCCGGTCAGTCGGAAGGGCTGGCCGCGATGGCAGCGGTTCTCGCCAGGCCCTGGGATTGTCCGGTCCGCGTGATGGTCCGGTTGGCGGAACTGACGTCCGCGCGGTCGCGCGGTGCATGGAGCGACTGCGCCTCGGCTGCCACCAATGCGGCTTCGCGCTCATACTCCTCGGCCAGGACCTGCATCTTTGCCGCAAACTTGCGATGCCCTGCGCCGACTGCCAGCCGCCTGAAAAAGGCGGCTCGTTCGTGGAGTAGTTTGATTTTCGGGGTCATCTGGCTCACCCGCGATGTGTGCTTCGGAATTGTAAACGCAGCGTCCGGCCGGCATCCTAAGGCGCGAACTGACGGCTGCCCGTCAGGAAAAACCTGTCAATCAATCCCGTTGATGCACTGCAAAGCCGACGTGGCCGCTGGCTTCTGCGATTCGGCAGCCGGATGCCGAACGGCCTGTTTTCTTGAATCGTTGTCGCATGAAAGGCAGATGGCTCTGGACGTCAGGCGCCCATTGACGCCGAGGCGTTCGTAACGGTGCGGCGTTCTTTCCGCGCACGGTACGCAATATGAAAAAGGTCGATTGCCGACCGTCATGCCATCAGACATTTCTCGCAGCGCTCCATCATGAACGTGAATCTTCCGGCTTCGCAAACTAATCCTCATGCGGCTCGACCAGGACGATGAACAACATGACGCCGAGAGCGCTTGCGAAGAAGAAGGTGTCGATTCCCGGTTGCGCCGGCGGAATCGCCAATCCCGGTCCGGTGAGCATGGACGCCAGAAATGCAATTACGCCGGCGCTCGCGACGAACATGATGAAGGTGAGTACCCGATCCAGCATTCTCATCGTCGGTTCCGCTATCGTTGTTTGCTTGCGAGAAACTCGATGGTGACGAGGCCGACCAGAATTCCGGCGCAGACGAGCGCCTGTTCGCGAAGCGCGGCGCGGGCAACCCCGAGGCTGTAGTGCGCGATGTGCGCCATCGCGTAAGCCACGAACGCCGCGCTTGCCAATGCGAGAACGGACATCATCGCAAGTTCGAGAAATCGTTTCATCCGTACCCACCTCGTGCGAGTTGCCCTGCGATGACTTCGACGGCGCTTCGACTTCACGCGAGCCTTTCGATTGGCGCGGCGCATGGGGAAGAATATTCGCGACCGATCGCGCGGAGATGTCAGGAAAAGCCCGTCACGGGCGGCACGATTGGAGACGGCATGACTGGAATCGTCCGCGATCGGTCGGTCGGGCCGATGCCGCTGTCCGGGTTCCTTGCCCGACGGGCAAATCAGTCAAAAACCCGTCAACCCCGCGATATGAAAATAT
>JAQSDT010000657.1 GCA_029946075.1 bacterium
CGTCGATCAGCAACGCGCTCGATCGATCGGCCAGCACGACCGTAAAGAAGAACGCGTTGCCGTTCACTCTTGCTCGGCGATATTGGGGCATTGAATCTTATATCATGCCCGGGATGGTGGGCACGCTTCGCTTTGCCCACCCTACGAATTGGGGCTACTCTACCCCCAACAACGAAGACAAACCGGGAGGCAATCAACAATGAACCGCCGCGAACTCCTGAAGGCGGCTGCCGTGCTGCCGCTGGCGCAGACTGCCTTCTCGCGCGCGACCTTCGCGCAAACCCCGTACCCCTCCCGTAACATCACCATGATCGTGCCGTTCCCGCCCGGTGGCCAGGCGGACCTCGCCGCGCGCCCGATTGCGCTGGCGCTGGAGCGGATTCTCGGCAAGCCCGTGGTCGTCGATAACCGCGCCGGCGGTGGCGGCGGATCGGTCGGCAATGCCGCGGCGGCGCGCGCCGAGCCCGATGGTTACACGCTGCTGATGACGCTGTCCTCGCTTGCGGTGCTGCCGGAAGCCGACCGCCTGTTCGATCGGCCGGTGTCCTATGAAGTCTCGCAATTTGCGCCGGTCGCGCGCGTGCTCGCCGATCCGACGCTGCTTGCGGTGCCGGCCTCCGCGCCGTGGAAGACGCTGAAGGATTTCGTCGACGACGCCAAGGCGCGGCCCGGACAGATTCCGTACGGCTCGTCCGGTCCCTACGGCACGCTGCATGTCGCGATGGAAATGTTCGCCGCCAGCGCCGGCATCAAGCTGCTGCATGTGCCGTTCCGCGGCGCAGGCCCCGCGCTCACCGCGCTGCTGTCGGGGACGGTGCAGGCGGTGGCGTCGGCACCGGGCACGCTGCGGCAACAGGTCGACGACGGCAAGATGCGCGTGCTCGCCAATTGGGGCGCCGAGCGTATCAAAAGCTTTCCCGATCTGCCGACTTTCCGCGAACTCGGCTACAAGGACGTCGAGTTCTACATCTGGGCCGGATTGTTCGCGCAGAGCGCGCTGCCGGCGCCGATCATGTCGCGCCTGCGCGAGGCGATGGCCGAAGCCGTGAAGGCGCCCGAAGTGGTCAAGACGTTCGAGACGGCCGGCAGCCCGGTCGCGTATCAGGACGCGCCGGAGTTTTCGAAATTCGTCACTGAAGACAGCGCGCGTCTGGTCGCCGCGGTGAAGAAGATCGGGAAGGTGGAGTAGGGCTCGTCCGGTTGTCATTGCGAGCCAACGGGTCGCGCGAACGCGCGCCCGATGACAGGCTCAGCGAAGCAATCCATCAAGCCACAAGTCAGGAAATGGATTGCTTCGTCGCAAGCGCTCCTCGCAATGACGGTTTGGACTATCCCGGCGCCTGGCAGACATCGATCCATTCGGCCGAGGTCAGTTCCGCCATCCGCTCCGGCGTGATCTTCACCGCGCTGTGGGTCGAGCCCGCCGCGGGCACGACGATGTCGAATGCCTTCAGCGACACGTCGCAATAGACCGGCAGCGGCGTCTTCAGGCCGAACGGGCAGACGCCGCCGACCTCGTGTCCGGTGATCTCGGCGACCTCTTCGACGCCGAGCATCTTCGGCTTGCCGCCGAACGCGGCCTTCACCTTCTTGTTGTCCATCCGCGAGGTGCCGGCCGTCACGATCAGGATCACGCGCTCGCCGATCCGCAAGGACAGCGTTTTCGCGATCCGCGCCGGCTCGACGCCATAAGCCTCGGCGGCAAGCGTCACGGTGGCTGAACTCATCGTCGATTCGATCACGGCGATATCAGGCGACTTCTCCGCGAAGAAGGCGCGGACGGATTCGATGCTCATGCTGCTGGATTCCACACGATGCCGTGAAGGCGGCGCGTCTCGAATAGCCAACAGCGATCAGGCCGTCAATGCAGCGGCGATGCAGGGCCGCGGGTCGCGGCGGCCCGCCGGCCGTATCATTCCGCGGCGGCGCGACGCTCCAGCACCTGAAGGATATCGAGCGGATCGGTACGGCGACGATAGTCGACGCCGGTGTCGGCGAACACAATTCGTCCGTCGCGGTCGATCACATAGGTCGCCGAAAGCGGGAGCGCCCAATCGTCGGATGCGCCGTTCTTGCCGGGAATATCGAGTTTGAGCCCGTCATAGACGGCGCGCAGCTCGTCGGTGAAGGCGTAGACGAGGCCAAACGCCTTGCCGACCGTTTGCCCGACGTCGCTCAGCACGGGAAACGTGAGCGCGTTCTTTTCCGTGGTGCTGACGGTGTCGTCCGGTTTCTCCGGGCTGATCGCAACGAGGCTCGCCCCGGCGGCAGCGATACGGGGCAACACCGCCTGGTATGCCCTGAGTTCCAGATTGCAATACGGACACCAGCCGCCGCGATAGAACGTCACGACAACGGGTCCCTTTGCCAGCAGCGTGGCGAGCCGAAACGTCTGGCCATTGGCATCGGGCAGCACGATGTCCGGCGCCTGGTCGCCGACCTGCTTTGCCTTTTTGCCGAATCCGGATTCGGCAAGCAGGGCGATGTGCCGTTCCATCGCCTGCTGGCGTTCCGGCGGCACGCGTTGCTTCCAGCCGGCCAGAAATTCGTCGAGTTGCTGCGAAAGGGTGGTGGACATCTGGCCGTCTCCTCGGTCTGGTTTTCCGCTCGCCGGCGTCAGCCGCGAGCCTCGAAATCATTTCGGCGGTTGCCCGCCGTCGCGGCCGGATCCGGCTACGGGCTCAACGAGGCCAGCAGTCCGGGAAGATCGGCCAGATTGTTGATTCGGTAGTCCGGCTCGAACCCGAGTTCATCCATCTGCATGCGGATCACCTTGAACATCGTCAGCGGCGGCAGCAGATCGCTCCTGGTGAACGACTGCGCCATGGCCTCCGTCGTCACCCGTTCGATCCATGCCACGCGCAGGCCATAGGCCTTGGCACCGCAGGCATCGAACGGATTGGATGAGACGAACAGGACGTCGGCCGGAGCGATGCCCAGCGTAGCTTCGATCAAGGCATAGGCTTCCGGGCTCGGCTTGAAGATCCGCCTGGAGTCGATGCTGATCGTGGCGTCGAGAACGCGGTCGAGCCCGCTGTTGCGCACCAGCGTGTTGAGCATGTCGGTGCTGCCATTGGACAGGATCGCAAGCTTGCGATCCTTCATGGCTGCCAGCGCCGCCTGCGCGTCCGGATACAGATCGAGGTGAACATACTTGTCCATGATCCGTGCGAACACCGCGGCGTCGTTCTTCAGCCCCAGGCATCGCAGCGTGTAGGCGAGGGAGTCGCGGGTGATGACCGAGAAATCCTCATACTGCCGCATCAGCGACCGCAGCCAGGTGTATTCCAGCTGCTTCAGCCGCCAGACCTGCGTGATGATCTCGCCGTAGCCGGGGTATGCTTCGTCGGTGATCGCAGCGACCGACTGGACGTCGTAGAGGGTGCCGTAGGCGTCGAATACGAGAGCTTTGATCGTCACGAAATACTCTTCTCTTTGACTTGAAGGGCGGGCGGCTTTCGCGACCCGCCATGCGGGCTGATCTACTTTGGCGCTACGCCAGTGTGAACCTGAAGCAGGAAGGCGTCAAAACGCTGCTCGTTCTCGAGGTCGCGTCCCCATACCAGGGTGCCGAGGACCGCGCCGAGAAATCCGAGGGGCAGGGATACGATGGTCGGATTGACCAGCGGCCACAACGCATCGGCGCCGCGCATCGCCGGCCCGATCATGGCGAGCACGACCGAAGACACGAGGCCGACCAGCATGCCGCCGACCACGCCCCCGGTGTTGAACCGGCGCCAGAACAGCGACAGGATCAGCACCGGAAAATTGGCGCTGGCTGCGACGCAGATCGCCAGGATCACGAGCACGGCGACGTTGACGCCCTGCGCGAGGATGCCGAGCGCGATCGCCAGCACGCCGATCACGACGGCGGAGACGCGGGCGATGAAGACCTCCCGCTTGCCGTCGACCTGTCCGCGCTTGAGCCAGTTGACGTAGAAGTCGTGGGCGATGGCGCTCGACGTCGACAACGTCAGCGCCGAGACCACCGCGAGAATGGTCGCGACCGCGACCGCGGCCACGAAGCCGAGCATGAGGTCGCCGCCGAAGGTGCCCTTGCCGCCGCCGAGATACTGCGCGAGCAGCGGCAGCGTCAGGTTGCCGCCCTTGTCGGCGGCGCGGATCACGTCTTGCCCGACGAAGTTGGCGGCAGCCAGTCCGAACAGCGTGGTACCCGCAAAGAAGGCACCGGCGAGGAACATCACCCACACCACCGAGCGCCGGGCGGTCCTGGCGTCCGGTACGGTGTAGAACCGGGTCATGACGTGCGGTAGTCCGGCCAGACCGAGTGCATATCCGAGCCCGAGCGAAATCTGGTCGAACGGATTTTTCAGATAGTTGCCGGGCAACAGGTATTTGGCGGTGTATTTTTGTTCGGTATCCGCAAACAGCGTCAGCGGATTGAAATGCACCAGCGACAGGATCATGACCAGGATGATCGCGCCGGCGCTGAGCATCAGCACGGCCTTGACGATCTGCACCCAGGTTGTCGCCAGCATTCCGCCGAACGCGACATAGATGATCATGCTCACGCCGACGAAGATCACCGCCCAGTCGTAGGAAATGCCCGTCAGCAACCGGACCAGCACGCCGGCGCCGGCCATCTGCGGCATCAGATAGGCGAAGTTGACGACGACCGTTCCGGCGATGGCGGCCAGCAGCGACGTTCGCGTCTGCATCCGGCTGCGGATGATGTCGCCAAGGGTGTATTTGCCGGTATTGCGCATCGGCTCGGCGATCAGGAACAGCACGGTGCAGAACGCGACCAGGGGACCGATGGCGTAGAATGCGCCGTCCATGCCGTAGAGTGCGGTCAGCCCGGTGAATCCGAGGAACGCCGCGGCGCTGCACCAGTCGCCGGCAAGCGCGAAGCCGTTCTGCGAGGCGGTAAGCTGGCTGTCGGCAGCGTAAAAATCCGCCGTCGTCGAGGTCCGCCGCGCCGCCCAATAGGTGATGCCGAGCGTGATCAGCAGAATGACGAAGAAGATGCCGAGGGTAGGGTTCATTTCCAGTCCCCCTGTCCGGAGATTTGCATCGCGGCTTTCGCGGCGAGCGGATCGAATCGTTCGGCGGCGATCCGCCCGTAGACGATCGCCAGCACCCACGACAGCAGGTAGTTGGCTGCGATCAGAACGAAGCCGAGATTGACCGATCCGATCACGGGGGTGCCGAGCAATTCCCTGGCGAAACCCGCAAGCACGGTCAGGCCGATATAGCCGACCATGAAGATGATCGTCATCGGCACCAGGAACTTCAGTTTCTCGGCGATCAACAGCCGTATCGAGGCGTGCGCAGCCTCAAGCGATGTTCCGTTGCCGGCCATTTGCCCCCCGATCGATTTGAAGCTGTATCCCGCACTGCGGCGGTTTGACCGGCGGTCACGCACGCGTGTGCGCGAGGCGGGCGCTGCTTGTTTACGGGCGGCGCCTGAAGTGACAAAATGAATAATAACGATGAAGAGTATCGTATTTTACGATTGAGGGTTCGCGGATGAATTTCGACATCGACTGCTTGAGGTCGTTTCTGGTCGTCGCCGACACCATGAGTTTTTCGCGCGCCGCCGAGAGCGTCGGCCGGTCGCAATCGACCGTCAGCCAGCAGATTGCCAAGCTCGAAACCCAGATCGGCAAGGGGCTGCTCTCGCGCCGAAAAGGCCGCGTGATCGAATTGACGTCCGAGGGCGGCAAGCTGGTGCAATATGCGCGGCGGATTCTGCAGCTCAACGACGAGGCCTATGCCTCGATGTCGGACGACGTGCTCACCGGCTTCGTCCGCCTCGGCGTGCCGCTCGATTTCTTCGGGCGCGATTTCACGTCCTGGCTGGCGCGCTTCAAGAACCGGCACCCGATGGTCGGGCTGGAAGTCGAGGCGAACCAGTCGGAGAACCTGCAGAAGCGCAGTGCACGCGGCGAGTTCGACCTCGCGTTCTTCAAGCAGGAGACGGGAGCGAAACTCGGTACCGTCGCGCTGCGGGAGCAGCTGGTATGGGTCAGCGGTCCGAATTATTCACCGGAGGCCGGGGAGTCGATGCCGTTGATCCTGTTTCCGGAGGGCTGCGCCTATCGTCGGGTTGCCGTTGCGGCGTTGAAGGATCACAAGCGGCCGTGGCATCTCAGTTTCGTCAGCCCGAGCTTCGAGTGCCTGAAATCGGCTGCGGTGGAAGGCATGGGCATCACGGTGCTGGCGCGGGCGCTGGTGGCGCCGCCGCTTCGCATCGTTCGTCACGGGCTGCGCTTGCCGCAATTGCCGACGGTCGAACTGGTGTATTCCTACGGGCGCCGCAGCAACGCGCGCGTCGTCAGCGAACTCGCGCATTATCTCGCCGACAGCCTGACCACTGCCGGGAGCACGCAGGCTGCGCCCGTCGCGTCTTGATCGTCGCGGCGCCCGACGCCTCGCGTTCGCCGCCCGATGGTCTCCGCTAAATTCGCGGGATCTCAGATACCCAGTATCTTTCGCGCGTTGGCCTTCATCACCTTGGGCCGGATTTCCTCGCGGATATCGAGCTTGGCGAAATCGGCTAGCCAGCGGTCCGGCGTAATCACGGGCCAGTCCGAGCCGAACAGCATCTTGTCCTGCAAAATCGAGTTGATGTAGCGGACCAGAATCGGCGGGAAATATTTCGGCGACCAGCCGGAGAGGTCGATATAGACGTTCGGCTTGTGGGTCGCGACCGAGAGCGCCTCTTCCTGCCAGGGGAACGAGGGATGCGCGAGGATGATCTTCAGATCGGGAAAATCAGCCGCGACGTCGTCCATATACATCGGGTTGGAATATTTCAGCCGCATCCCCATGCCGCCGGGCATGCCCGAGCCGACGCCGGTCTGGCCGGTGTGGAACAGCGCGATCGCGCCGCCCTCGTTGATCGCCTCGTACAGCGGATAGGCCATGCGGTCGTTGGCGTAAAAACCCTGCATGGTCGGATGGAATTTGAAGCCGCGCACGCCGTATTCCTCGATCAGCTTGCGCGCCTCGCGGACGCCGAGCTTGCCCTTGTGCGGATCGATCGAGACGAACGGGATCAGGACGTCGAGATGGTCGGAGGCGACCTCCAGCATCTCGTAATTGTTGTAGCGGCGGAAGCCGGTCTCGCGCTCGGCGTCGACCGGGAAGATCACGGCGGCGATGTTCTTCGAGCGGTAATAGGCCGCGGTCTCCGGCACCGTCGGCGGATGCTTGTGCGGCGATTTGAAATATTCCGCCATCTGCGACTGGAAATCGTCATAGCCGTCGTCGCCATGCATGCCGCAGGGTTCCTCGGCATGGGTGTGGATGTCGATCGCGACGACTTTCTCGATATCGGGCAGCTTGAGCTTCGGCATTTGGGGTTTCCCGGCGGCTTGATTTTTCGGTCTGGAAAATTGATTATACTATATAACAAATTCCGCAAGACGGCAGAACCAAACGGCGGAAAATATGGGGAGGGTGGCATGGGCCAAATCCAGTCTGAAGGCGCGCAGGCCTTCGAGACCGATTTCTGGAAAGACGCCAATTTGCGCAAGGTCTGGGACGACATCGTCCCCGGCGCGCCGCGCGCGACCATCCCCTATACGCTGACCCGGGAAGCCATCGAGCTCTACTGCAAATCGGTCGGCGAGGATCACCCGATCTATTTCGACGAGGCCTATGCCAAGACCACCCGCTACCGCGGGCTGATCGCGCCGCCCTCGATCCATATCCTGCTGATGTTTTCCTGCACCCCGGCGGATGACTGGATGCGTTCGCCGGGCACCGTCAATGCCGGGCAGTCCTGGAGCTACAACATCCCGGCGCGGCCGAATGATGTGATCACCCTGCAGGCCCGCGCGCTCGACAAGTTCATCAAGCGCGAACGGCTGTTCGTGGTGCACGACAACGTCTTCTTCAACCAGCACGGCGACGTGATCTGCTCCGGCCGCGGCTGGACCATCCGGCCAGCATGAGGAGCCATCCATGACCACGACGTTTGAAATGTTGAATGCCGGCGACGTCATCGATGGACCGAAATTCGAAGTCAGCCGCGAATCCATCCGCCTGTTCTGCGATGCCTCGCTCGACTACAACCCGCTGCATCTCGACGACGAATACATGAAGGGCAGTTTCGGCAAGACCCGGTTCGGCGGCATCATCATGCACGGCATGAACAATTTCGGCCTGATCTCGCGGATGATCACCGACTGGGCCTACCCCGCCGGCGCCATCCACCGCCGCCTGGAAACGCGCTGGGTCAAGCCGGTGAAGCCCGGCGACACCATCCAGCCGACGGGGATCGTCAAGTCGAAACAGACCACGCAAAATTCGCGCTGGGTGCTGATCGACGTGATGGTGAAGAACCAGGCCGGTGAAAAGGTCGCGACCGGCGAGGCGATGGTGGAGTTTCCGGAGTAGGGCGTGTTCTCACAAATCGATCAATCGGGGCGGCTGTGAGCGATGTCCGTTGTCCGACGACTTGCGAACTTAACTCGAAAATCCCATCAGGTCCGAAAAGTGCCAAAAGGAGATTTCGGGCGGCGCGCGGGGTAAGTCCGGTCCATTCCAGATAGCGGTCAACTGCGGAATGTCCGTCTGGTGCCGTCGGCACATTTCTCGCTTTATGAAGCGGCGAAGAGGTCGCCCGGCGACAGTTCAATGTCGTTCTTAAGTCCGCGCGGATCGTTAGGCGGCATTGTCCCGGGTTGCCGCCTTGATCGCCGCTTGGGTCGGACTTACTGTCGATGAATTGCAGCAACCGTTTGGATCATAGATGTTATACTTTGCTTTGGTGCTTCTCCTCCTCGCGGCAATTTTTGGCTTTGTCCTGGGGCTTAAGTACCTCTTTTCAACGTCGTTCACGCCCTATCACGCTCAGGTTGTCGGCAAGCCATGGGAGCAACTTGAACCGCGGGTGCAGGCGATCATCGTTGGCATGCTGCGGGTGATCGGGGGCAGCTTTCTCGGATTCGCCGCGACGGTGGCATGGCTTGCCTATGCGCTGCTCGCAGGCGCACGCTGGGCACCTTGGGCGCTTGGGACGATTGCATTGATCACACTTTTGCCTGCCCTAATGGTGGCGCTTAGTCTGCGCAAGATTGAGCCGCAGGCAAATACGCCCGTTATTCCCAGCGTCGTTGCAATCGGTCTTATCTTGCTTGGCGCGGGCTTTGGTTTGCTTGCCAATTAGTCGATGGTGGCGGGTTTACGGAGCTTCCGCTTTGGGGCAATCGCTACCGAATTCGGTCATCCGGACTATGGCCTTATGCCGCGCTATCCGACCACTTTTGGATCTAACCCGGGCAGCGCCTCGGGATTGAAGAGTGCCAGCAGCGGCAGTCGTCGCCTCATTCGATCACTTCGTCGGCGCGCAACGATACGGCCGGCGGTATCTCGACGCCGAGCGCCCTTGCGGTCTTCAGGTTGATGACCGTCCTGAACTTCGTCGGCTGCTCGATCGGGATGTCCGCCGGATTGGCGCCCTTCAAGATCTTGTCGACGAAAACGGCGGCGTGGCGAAACATGGCGGTGAAGTCCACCCCGTAACCCACCGGGGCGGCTCCCCGGGAAGCGACAATCGGTGCGGCAATCGATGGTACGCGGCACTTCTCGACGATCGCACCCACGATGGGGCTGGTCACGAACGCATTTGCGTCCGTGATCACGAGGCCATCCATGGCGGTGGAGGCGACGGTTGAAAGCGCGCTGCCGAGGTCGCCGGGGACGTCAACCTCGACCGGTCGCAGTTCCACCTTCAACGCCTGCGCTGCAGCCGTCATGGCGCGCATCGTACTGTCGTTCAGCGGATTGCCGCGTTGAAGCAGCACCCCTGCGCGGGTCATCGCGGGCGCAAGGCTCGCGAGAATTTCCAGCCGCTTGGCAGCCAGTTCCGTCAGGAAAAAGGTTTGTCCCGTGATGTTGCCGCCTGGATGGGCCATGCTGGCCGCAAGGCCTGCGGTCACCAGATCGGGGCCCACGATCATCACAATCGGAATCTTCGTCGTCGCACGGCGCGCAGCAAGAATTCCGGGAAATGTAGCTGTCACGAGAACGTCGACATTGAGGCCGACCAGTTCAGCCGCCAGCGCCGGCAGCCGGCTGTCGTCGCCGCCGGCGTCGCGATATTCAACATGAGCGTTCTGACCCTCAACCCAGCCGAGATCGCGCAGCCCCGCGAGGAACGCTTCCACCTCCGGATTTCGCGGTGGCGGGAGGAACAGGCCGATGCGGGCGATCGGCTTCGCTTGCTGCGCACCTGCCGCCAGCGGCCATGCCGCCAGGCCGCCCACGAGGCCGACAAATTCTCGTCGTCGCATTCCAGTTCCAACGGTCAGATTGTGGCAGTCCAGCTATCTAATCTCGATACCGGGAAGTCGTCTGGGGAACCAGCCAACAATCGCGCCGACCGGACCGGCCGCCCGCTTGCCTTCGCGGGAGTCGCGTTCGACACCTCCGGTGGCGGGGCTGGCAGCGCGTGGCCAACCCGACAACCTGTTACCGGGCGCGCGGGATTTTTCTACTTTGCATGGGGTTGTTTTCGCAATTTCGAATCCGGCCCCCCGCCCGGGCCTATTCAGGCACGCCGGTGCTGCCGCGGGTCGTCAGCTTGCTGCCCGTTGCCTGCCTCGCCAGATGCGCGCTCGGCGGCACCACGTCCCTGGCGAGACCGACCCACGCCAGAAAGCGGATCGTCAGCCAGGTGTTGTCGAGTTCCCACCAGCGGTGGCCATGCCGCGCCGAACGCGGATCGGCGTGGTGGTTGTTGTGCCAGCCTTCGCCGTTGGAGATCAGGCCGACGACGAGGTTGTTGCGGCTGTCCTCGTCGGTCTCGTAATTGCGGTAGCCCCACACATGGGTCACCGAATTGATCGCCCAGGTGATGTGCCAGACCAGCACCGTGCGCACGAACACGCCGAACAGGAGGATGGCAAGGCCCGTCGCCGTCGCATCCGGTGGCGTCTGGCCGAACAGCAACCCGGCGGCAAAGCCCGCGGCAAAGAACAGCGGCATCTGCAGCAGGTTGATCCAGACCAGCCAGTTATGGCGTTCGAGCGCGACATAGAATTTGTCGCGCAGAATGTCCTTGGCGTAGCGCTCGTAGATGCCGAGCCGCGACAACTCCGGCTGATGCACCAGGATCCAGCCGATATGGCTCCAGAAGAAGCCGGCGAGCGGCGTATGCGGATCGGGCTGGTCGTCGGCAAATTGATGATGCCGGCGGTGGATCGCGACCCAGCGGGCAGGGGTCTCCTGCAGGCAGGACATCGCGATCACGACCATCGTGTGCTCCAGCCATTTCGGACATTTCAGCCCGCGATGGGTCAGCAGCCGGTGGTAGCAAAGGTTGATGCCGAACAGCCCGCACAGATGCGTGCCGAGGATGGCGACGATCAGGCCGCTCCAGCTGAAATAGCCGGGCAGGAACGCCAGCACCGCGAGCGCGTGATAGGCGCCGATGACGATGATGTAGGGCCAGTTCAGCTTGAACGGCCGCACCCCGGCAGGCAGCGGAATACGGGCGCCGTCGAGCGGGGCGGGCGTGGCAGTGGGATCTAGGACCGCCGTTCGAGCGGTCGGCCGGGGGGCGGTCGTCATTCCGAGGGGAGTTCCATTTTTGGCGGGAAGGTCGGGCGAACGCGCGCGGCACTGATTCCTCTTATACCGGTCGGGCCAGCCTGGGGCCTAAGAATTTGAGGCTATTTGGCGCAGCTCGTTGTAAAAAATACCTGTGGAATCAGTTCCATACTGGCCGAGGACGGGAGATCTCGCGCCCTGCAAGGGGTTCATTGACATCCGGCCATGGGATGGCTTAGAAACCGCCCCGTCCCGGGCGGTTGGCCGCTTGTCGGGTCAAATCCCATTTTGCCGCTTTCGGGTAGCTCAGGTTCGGCCTTCAACACGGCCTTTCAAAGCATCAGGATTGTTCCCATGAAGGTCCGTAACTCGTTGAAATCGCTTCGCGGCCGTCACCGCAACAACCGTCTGGTCCGCCGCAAGGGCCGGGTCTATGTGATCAACAAGGTGCAGCGCCGCTTCAAGGCCCGCCAGGGTTAAGTTGGTCCGTTAAGTTGATCCGCTAAGCCGGCCGCTCTTTTCCGCTGCCTCACAGGTCTTTGACGACGTGCTGCTTTGCAGCGCGATTTTGTGCGTCTAGACTTCGCCCATGATCTTGAGATTCCCGGGCGCCCTGAATTGCCGGATCGCGATCCTGCTCACCGCTGTCATGACAGCCGTGCCGGTGGCCGCTGTCGCCCAGAGCGATCCCCGGGTCATCCCCCCGCCGAGAAGCCAGAAGAAACTTCCGGAAGCGCCGAGCAAGCTTCCGAAGGTCGGCACGGATCGCACCAAGGGTCTCGATTTCCTCTTCGGTGCATTGAAGGCCGCGCCCGACGAAGCCAGCGCCAGACATGTCGAGGCGCGGATCTGGGCGACGTGGCTGCAGACCCCGAGCGACACCGCCGCGCTGTTGATGCTGCGCGCCAAGGCCGCGATGGACGCGCAGAAAGCCGACGTCGCGCTGAAACTGCTGGATTCCGTGATCAAGCTGCGGCCCGATTACATCGAAGCCTGGAATCGGCGCGCCACGATCTATTATCTGAAGAACGACTACACGCGTTCGATGCAGGACATCCGCGAGGTCCTGATCCGCGAACCCCGCCATTTCGGCGCGCTGGCCGGCCTCGGCATGATCATGCAGGAGATCGGCGACGAGAAGCGCGCGCTGGAAGCGTTCCGCAAGGCGCTTGCGGTCAATCCGCATCTGGAAAAGGTGCCGGAGATGGTCAAGACGCTGACCGAAAAGGTCGAAGGCCGCGATATCTGAAGCTGTGCGGTTAACCTTGATTTCCAACGTGCCGGAACCAATTGCGCCGTCGCGCTATGATGTTCCTGACAGCGTGTCAGGAGCGAGCCATGAAATCATTGCTGCTGGCCGGCGCGATTGCGGTCGCCACCGGAACCATTGCTTTCGCCCAGAGCTATAGCGGCTATTGGGTGATCGGCGACCGCGCCACCAGCCGGTGCGAGATCGTAACCAGCAATCCCGTCATCAACGGTCCGGTCGGCGGCAACGTCTATTTCGGATCGGGTCCGTACCGATCGCTCGACGACGCCAAGCTGGCGCGCTCGACCATCCGTTCCTGCCCGCCAGTCCCCGAACCTCCGGCCGCGAGCGACGGACCGGAAGGCGACTCCGAAGAAAACTAGTTGTCGTCCGGGGAAGCCTCGCCTCGGCCGAACCTAGATGGCTGAGGCCACGAAGCTTGGGCGCCTTCATGACTCATTGGCGATATGGAGATGCAAAGCGTCTCATGCAAAGCGGTCAATGTTGAATTTCAGTTCCCAAGGCGGGCAGTGGGCCCTCACAAGACTTGGCGTGCAATAAGTGTGTACGGGCCGTCGTCGTCCCGAGAAGGCTCCTTTGCTTCAGCCCTAAATGCATCCAACAGCAATTGCAGCCGTGCCTCTTCGTCCGTCACGTCAGGGCCGCGCAGTTGCAACAGCAGTCGGGCAAGCTGCAGTTTGAAGAGCAGGGCCTTGATGGAGCGAGGGCTAGGATGGCGCCTCAAGTCGCGGAAATACTTTGGTACGAAGTCGCACATCATTTTGATTTCTGCGTCGGAAAATCGGACGTCACCAGTCACAAACGATGGCCGCGTGGAGCGTGGCGCCGTGCCGACCGGATTGGGCGGAAACAAGCCTAGTGCCTTGCGCGAAGCTTCAGCTTCTGCCTGTGCCCTTATCAAATCATCGACAATCTCAGGATGAAGCGCCAGCCTTTGCGCTTCGGAAAGGGAACCCAGTTTGCGATTGGTAAATTCGATCTGATCGTTACGCAACCGAGCTCGCCGGACTTCCTCAGGATTCATCGGAACGAAGTCGCCAGCCGTCCGCATCCTGATAGACATCGGCGGCTGGTTTCTGGATGGACCATTCTCGGGGATCAGAAGAGTGGACTTACCAGAAGCTACGTCGTCATACGCCTTCTTGGCCTGAGCTTCTCGTGCGGTGGTTTCGCGCGCTTTTAGCTCCGCCCTTGCCCTAGCGGCTTCCTCGAGTTTCTTGCGGATGCTTTCGTTCTCGATGCCGGCGAGCTTCGTGACGAGTTCGACCACGTCCTTTTCGGAAAGCCTGGATAATCTCAAATGACAGGCGAAGAGCTTCTCTATCTGCTCAGAAACGATATCCGCGGTCGCGTCCGCTCTTTGTTTTCCGCCCACGCTCGCGGCACGATTTTCGATCATCGTCGCGTATCGTAGCTCAATGGCATGATTGAGGATGCCTTCGTCCACCAGCATCAGCACTTGTAGTCTGCTGTTAATCTCCTCGTCGTCCAGGAGCAGACGGACGTTCTCGATGACGCTCAACATTTCAGTCGGTGAGCAACGGTCCAAGTCGTCGACGACGAGAAGGATTTTGTCTGGTCTTCGTGTGCCCGCGATCTTGGGAAGCGCGAGCATCGCGAGGGCGAAGCTGGTCCAAATAGTCATGACGAGCCAATGAGTCGTATCGGCCCTCGTTGCGGTTCTTGTGCCTTCAACCGTAAAGCCGAACCAGTGAAGGATCGCCCAGAGGTCGAACGAAGCTTCACGGTGCAGGGCAATTCCCCAGATCGCGGCGACGATAACCAAGAGGATTATCGAGGCGATCAGGGAGAACCGAAACGAAGTTGCTATCCGATCCTTGGTCCACGCCCTCAGGAGAAGGCGCACATCCTCGCCGATCAATGCGAGCATGCCCAGATTCTCGTCGCGGCCCACAAGTTGGAGGTTGCGTAAGAATAATTGCCGTACCTTGTTGCTCGCTCCCATCCAGATCGCCAGCAGGTAAACGATGGTGGACACTCCGATGAGAGAGCTGGCCAGCCAGATCAACTGCATCTTTGCCTGAATAGGAACGAGCGCGAAAGCCAGTACAATCAACGAAGCGACAAGTGAGAAATATCCGTACCGATCGGTCGCGACGCGCAATGCGACGGCCGACCGCTCCAGCGGCCCGGCCGAGGCTGCCACCGCTGTGGCCATACTCCTGTAAAGGTAAATCCATGACTCCGGCGGACTCCGATATTTCCAGGCATTGTGAACGACAACCCGATACCGCAGGTCGGCATAGTTTTCGTTGAGAGCGACAGCGACGGCCTTCCGATACGCTTCGGGATCCTGGAGTAGGGGCTTTAGCAATTTCAGCAGCGTCGTCTTTCCGCTACCCCACTTTCCAAACAGCGCGAAACTGAACTCGCCGTCCGAAACTCGTAGGATCGTTGCGAGTGCCTTTGCATAGTCAGCGATGTTGAGTCCTAACTCCTCGATCGTAGCTTCTCGCACGATCCGCGCATGGCGCCTTGATGAGACTGGTTTCGAGGGCTGCTGCGGCGGCGTTGGAGAGGTCGCACCTCGGTTCTGCGGGGACTCCCGATTACCTCTTGAATCTCCGATCCGAGAAGTGGTGGATCGATTCGTGGGTGCCGGCCGTTCGGGTGCTTCGTTACGGTCCAAAAACCCGCCATCCAACACGGTAATGTTGTCAGCCACCCTGGCTTTCGTGATGTCACCGATCCGCTTGGAGATTCCGGTGCTCTTGTCGTCCAGTAGATGGAGAAGTAGTACGTCGGCGGGGAGCGGGCTGGAGGATTTCCAGCTTCTTAATACGTGCCTGAGTCCTGGGCCCAGCGTGACACCCTCCTTAATCTCGAATTCATCCTCGTCTCTTGCCGGAAAGGGCGGCTCGGAGAAGAAGCCCGCGGACATCTTTTCGAAGTCGGCATCGGTTAATCCGGAAGATGAGAGAACAGATCGGAGCTTTTCAAATTCTTCCGACTTCTCAAACGCTGTGCGTTGAAAGTGAAATGCCGTGAGGACAAATGACGTAGACGTAAGCTGGTTGATACTTGCATTCTTGTACTTGAGACAGCGAACAGTCTCCGCCAACAGTCGCGATGCGAGTTCTGTGAAGATTACTCCGGAAAGGCCCGATCGATCTAGGATCGCGCGCGTCGGACCGAAGTACACCGGCACGTCCATATCCGCCATTCGGTCCCTCCGCTTCGAAGTTCGACAGAGCGTCAAAAAGGGTGCCCCCGGGGAGCGGCCAGATAGAAGAATGCGCCTTTGACATCCAAAGGTCGAGAGACGGCGAGCGCGCAGCGCGTGTGGACTGGTAGGTTGAGCGAGGCGATTAGGCTTCGGTAAAGAGGGCGCCATAGTTCGTTGCGGGATGGATTGGGCATTTCCGCGCAAAAGGTGTTGGAGGGCGTGTCCTCCTCGGCTTCATTGGCGAGCCCGGTCTCGACGGCCGCCGTCGCCCCGCCGCCAAGGCCACGCGTTGGCGTGTTGGCGGCGCGCCTTGCGGCAGCAACTTTCAGCCGTGTATGTATGCGACGTCCGATTGGTGTACTAAAGCCGCCCTTGGGCCGCACATCCGCGACTTGCATTGACGTCGTGGCGGCTCAAGGCACGTAAACGCGTTGACGCGTTAGGCAGACTCGATTTGAGTCGAGTGCAACCCCTTGAAGTTCCAGAACTAATGCACGGCGCTGCTGCCGCGTGCCATGCCGTCGAGCCCGACGGCCGCGTAGAACTGCGCCAGTTCCGCCTCGAGGTGCTCGTTGACCCGGAGCAACGCCTTGAGTGCGCCGCGGATGTCGCCATTGCAACTGGCGACGATCTGATCGATGGCGGCTTCGCTTGCGTCGGAAATCATGGGTAGTCCTCCGGTGATACGCTGGAACAACGTGAGGCTTCCGTCTGCGTTCCTGTGGATGAGGTGCACAGTGCGGGCGTCGGCCACCCCCATCAGGCACGGCGACACGTGGCAAAAGTGTCAACGCGATCGTATAAAGTCAGCGATGACGACCGTGTGACCCCGCTATCCACAGCCCCCCGCGTTCTGTGGAAAACCCCCGAAACCCGCCTGCGTTCGAGCCGTAGCTCGCTGGTGCAAAAGATCGTCCGGATATCTGCAATGGTGGCTCTGATCGTCGTGGCGGCGCTGGCGGTTCTGGCGCTGGTCACGCAGGCCGGTGTCCTGCTCGCGCAGCGGGATCATCCGGCCCGAGGCAGGATGGTCGAGGTCGATGGCGCCACGCTTCACGTCGTCGACATCGGTCCGCGCGATGCCGCGGGTCCGCCGATCGTGATGCTGCATGGCGCCAGTTCCAATCTCGAGGTGATGCGGCAGCCCGTCGGCGAGCGGCTGGCCCAACATCGTCGCGTGATCCTGATCGATCGGCCCGGCCATGGCTGGAGCACGCGTGACCGCCTCGAAGACTCGACGCCCGAAATCCAGGGCCGGATGGTCGCGCAGGCGCTGCAAAAGCTCGGCGTCGGCAAGGCGATCTTCGTGGCGCATTCCTGGGCCGGCGCGCTCGGTCTGCGCATCGCGCTGGATCAGCCGCAGATGGTGGCGGGCCTGGTGCTGCTGGCGCCGGTTGCCTATCCGTGGCCCGGCGGCGTTGGACGCTACAACCAGTGGATCGCGACGCCGGTCATTGGCCCGCTGCTCGCCCACACCATCACGCTGCCGCTCGGCCTGCTGCTGGCCGAACCCGGCGCGCGCGGCGTTTTCCTGCCGCAGCCGATGCCGCACGACTTCGTGAGGAACACCGCCACCGCCTTGCTGCTGCGGCCGCGCGAGTTCCTGGCGAATGCGCGCGACCTCGTCACGCTGAAGGCGGCGGTCGCCGGGCAGGCGCCGCGCTATGCCGGGATCAAGGCGCCGATCACGGTCATCGCGGGCGATGAATCCGACAAGACCGTCTCGACCCGCATCCATTCACGCCCGCTGGCGGCGGCCGCGCCGGATGCGAAGCTGATCGTGCTGCCGGGTGTCGGCCACATGGTGCAGAATGCGGCGCCCGATCTCGTCATGGCCGAGATCGAGGCGATGATCGGCACGATGGCATCGAATACGGCCGCGGCGGTCAATTAGGGTCCGCGTCGCGGCGGACATGGCCGGATCGTCCCGGATGCGCTACGCTGCGGTGCGCGCGGGATTCCGCTGCTCGTCCCGCTCGGGATGAACGTGTGAGCGATGCGCGAATTGGGCAGCCTACCTTCGAGGGAGAGCCCCATGTATGCCGCCATTCGTCAGGGCAAGGCCAAGGCCGGCAAGGCCGAAGAACTCACCCGCCGCATCAAGGAAGGCGCCATCCCCGTCATCAGCGGGGTCGAAGG
Organism: bacterium; assembly: GCA_029946075.1. Classification (GTDB taxonomy): domain Bacteria; phylum Pseudomonadota; class Alphaproteobacteria; order Rhizobiales; family Xanthobacteraceae; genus Bradyrhizobium. The sequence continues at coordinate 18,120 of JAQSDT010000657.1, forward strand.
TTTCATGGGCTATTACGTGGTCTATGCGCCCGACGACACCGTGATCGCGATCAGCCTGTTCAACAATTTTGCGGCTGCCGAGGAATCCAACAAGCGCGCGCTGGCCTGGATCGAGCACGATCTGGCGCCGCTGCTGACCGGGCCCGCCACCGCGATGGCGGGACCCGTCATCGTGCATACGCTGGCCTGATAACCGGTACGGGCGGCTCAGGATGAGGTCCGTCCCTCATGGGGAGGCGCGCGGCGTCGCCGCGCGCCTCGAACCATGAAGTCCGTGTCCTACTTGGTCTTGCCGTCCTTGTCGTACTGCAAGAGGAAGGCCCAGAGGTTGTTGGCCTCGTTTTCGTTCTTGATGCCGGCGAACACCATCTTGGTACCGGGGATCTTGGCCTTGGGGTCCTTGATATATTCGAGGAAAACTTCCTTGTTCCAGGTAATCCCGGAGTTCTTGTTGGCTTCCGAATAGGAATATCCCTCGACGGTGCCGGACTTGCGGCCGTCGAGCCCGTTCAGGGCGGGGCCGACCTTGTTCTTGGCGCCTTCGCCGATGGCGTGGCAGGCCAGGCATTTGTTGAACGAGGATTTGCCGGCGTCGACGTCCTGCGCCAGCGCGGCCGATGCCGCCGTCATGGAGGCGATCACGACCAGGGCGCTTGTGGTCAATTGCTTCATAGGTGCCTGTCTTTCCCGATAGTGTGGTGCGGTTTGCTTGTGGCATGGCCCGCTCGGCATGGACAAGCCACGAAAGCTTGACGGGTTTCACGCCGCTGTCCATTTCCCGATCGGCGGCCTACCCAAGTCAGTCCAGACGTGCTTGATTTGCCGTTACAATTCAATGCTTCGCGCAAGGCCTGGGGGAAACGCATGGCCATCATGATGCCGGCTTCCGATCAGGCGGTCCTCGATCGCCGCGACACCATCGTCGCGGCCCTGCGCGCGATCGTGCCGGGCGAGGGCGTGATCGATACGCCCGCCGAAATGCAGGTCTACGAGTCCGACGGTTTGACCGCCTACCGGCAGCCGCCGATGGTCGTGGTGCTGCCGGATACGACCGAGCAGGTCTCGCAGGTCCTGAAATACTGCCACGCCGAGGGCATCAAGGTGGTGCCGCGCGGCTCCGGCACCTCGCTGTCGGGCGGTGCGCTGCCGCTGGCCGACGGCGTGCTGCTAGGTCTCGGCAAATTCAAGCGCATCCGCGAGATCGATTTCGACAACCGCGCCGTGGTGACCGAGCCCGGCGTCACCAACCTCGCCATCAGCCAGGCGGTGGCGCATGCCGGCTTCTACTACGCGCCCGATCCGTCGTCGCAGATCGCCTGCTCGATCGGCGGCAACGTCGCGGAGAATTCCGGCGGCGTGCATTGCCTGAAATACGGCATGACCACCAACAACGTGCTCGGCTGCGAGATCGTGCTGATCACCGGCGAGATATTGCGCATCGGCGGCAAATCCGCCGAGAATTCCGGCTACGATCTGATGGGCATCATCACCGGCTCGGAGGGCCTGCTCGGCGTCATCACCGAGATCACGGTGCGGATCCTGCAGAAGCCGGAAACCGCCCGCGCGCTGATGGTCGGCTTCGCCGAGGTCGAGGCGGCCGGCGAATGCGTGGCGCAGATCATCGGCGCCGGCATCATTCCGGGCGGCATGGAGATGATGGACAAGCCGGCGATCCACGCCGCCGAGGCCTTCGTCCATGCCGGCTATCCGCTCGACGTCGAGGCGCTGCTGATCATCGAGCTCGATGGGCCGAAGATCGAGGTCGACGAACTGATCAACCGCGTCGAAGCAATCGCCAAAGGCTGCGGGTCGGTGACGCTGCAGATCTCGACCTCGGAGGCCGAGCGCAATCTGTTCTGGGCCGGGCGCAAGGCGGCGTTTCCGGCGGTGGGCCGAATCTCGCCCGACTATCTCTGCATGGACGGCACCATCCCGCGTGGCGCGCTGCCCAAGGCGCTGGCGCGCATCCGCGATCTGTCGGAAAAATACCAGCTCGGCGTCGCCAACGTCTTCCACGCCGGCGACGGCAATCTGCATCCCCTGATCCTCTACGATGCCAACAAGCCCGGCGAGATGGACCGCGCCGAAGCCTTCGGCGCCGACATCCTGCGCTGCTGCGTCGAACTCGGCGGCGTGCTGACCGGCGAGCATGGCGTCGGCATCGAAAAGCGCGATTTGATGCCGGAGATGTTTTCGGAGATCGACCTGAACCAGCAGCAGCGGCTGAAATGCGCCTTCGACGCGCAGGGCCTGCTCAACCCCGGCAAGGTATTTCCGACGCTGCACCGCTGCGCCGAGCTCGGCCGTGTTCATGTGCACGCCGGCAAGCTGGCGTTTCCCGACATTCCCCGATTTTAGGCAGGGCGTTGCGTGGAAATTCTCAAGATTCGGGACGCCCGGGATGTCGAGGACGCGGTGCGCGCGGCGGTGGCCGGCGAGCAGCCGCTCGAGGTCGTCGGCCACGGCTCCAAGCGCGCGATCGGTCATCCGATGGCGACCAATGCAGTGCTCGACCTTTCGGGCCTGAATGCCGTCACCGCCTATGAGCCCAACGAACTGATCATTACCGTGCAGGCCGGCGCGCCGCTGGCCGACGTGCAGTCGCTGATCGACGCCAGGAACCAGCAAATCGCCTTCGAGCCGATGGACACCTCCGCGCTGCTCGGCACGCCTGTTATCGGCACTATCGGCGGCATGATCGGCGTTGGCCTCGCCGGCCCGCGGCGGATCAAGGCCGGCGGCGCCCGCGACCATCTGCTCGGCGCGCACGCAGTGTCCGGCTTCGGCGACAGCTTCAAGACCGGCGGGCGGGTGGTGAAGAACGTCACCGGTTACGACCTCTGCAAGCTGCTGACGGGCTCGTGGGGCACGCTGGCTGTCATGACGGAGGTCACGCTCAAGGTGATGCCGAAGCCCGAGAGCGAGCGCACGCTGGTGCTGTCCGGGCTCGACGATCTCGCCGCGAACCGCGCGATGACGGCGGCGCTCGGCTCGCCCCATGATGTGTCGGGCGCAGCGCATCTGCCGAACTCGGCATTCCGCCCCGCGGCCGGCGCACTGGCGGTGGTTGCCGCCAAAGGACGAGCCATCACGCTGTTGCGGCTGGAAGGCATTGCCGCCTCGGTCGCCGATCGCGCCGGCTCGCTGGCGAAGGTGCTCGCCGCGTACGGCGCGGTGGAGATGATCGAGGAAGCCGGCTCGGCGGCGGTCTGGGCCGCGCTGCGCGACGTGCTGCCGTTCGCGGCGAACGGCGCGCTCGGGGCGTGGCCGGTCTGGCGCATCGTCTGTCCGCCGGCCTCCGGCGGCGCGCTCGGCCAGGCGCTGGCGCGCGATACCGGGGGCGACGTGATCTACGATTGGGGCGGCGGCCTGATCTGGGCGGCCCTGCCACCGAAACCGGACGCGCAGGCCGGATTGCTGCGGCAGCGGGTCGAGGCTGCGGGCGGTCACGCCACGCTGATGCGCGCCTCCGAAGAAGTGCGCCGCCACGTCGACGTGTTTCACCCGCAGCCGGCCGGCCTTGCCGCCCTCGGCGAACGCGTCCGCAACAGTTTCGATCCCAAATCCATTCTCAACCGCGGCCGGCTGGCGCGGGGACCCGCGATATGAAAACCGAATTCTCGCTCGCCCAACTCGCCGATCCCGATATCGCGGAGGCCGACAAGATCCTGCGCGCCTGCGTGCATTGCGGGTTCTGCACCGCGACCTGTCCGACTTACGTACTGCTCGGCGACGAACTCGATAGCCCGCGCGGGCGAATCTACCTGATCAAGGAGATGCTGGAAAAGGACAAGCCGCCGACGGCGGAGGTGGTCAAGCATATCGACCGCTGCCTGTCCTGCCTCGCCTGCATGACCACGTGCCCGTCCGGCGTCAACTACATGCACCTGGTCGATCAGGCCCGGGTCCGGATCGAGCGGGATTATTCAAGGCCGCTGACCGAGCGGGCGCTGCGCGCGATCCTGGCTTTCGTGCTGCCGCGGCCGGGCTTGTTCCGGGTGAGCATGATCCTGGCGCGGCTAGGCCGCCCCTTTGCGGCGCTGCTGCCGACGCCAAAGGCTGCGGCGACGCCCGGACTGCTGCGGCGGATCAAGGCGATGCTGGCGCTGGCGCCGAACGGGCTGCCGGCGCGGGGGCCGGCAAGCGGCAGCGTTTTCCCGGCTGCCGGCGAGCGGCGGGGGCGGGTGGCGCTGCTGCAGGGCTGCGCCCAGCAGGTGCTGGCGCCGCGCATCAACCAGGCCGCCATCAACGTCCTGACCCGCCACGGCATCGAGGTGGTGCTGGTCAAGGACGAGCAATGCTGCGGCGCGCTCACCCATCACCTCGGCCAGGACGGCGACGCGCTGGCGCGGGCGCGCGGCAACGTCGCGGTGTGGCAGAAGGAAGCGGAGCAGAACGGCCTCGACGCCATCCTGATCACCACCTCGGGCTGCGGCACGGTGGTCAAGGACTACGGCTACATGCTGCGCGAGGACCGCAAATTCGCAAGCAGCGCGGCGCGGATTTCGGCGCTGGCCAAGGACATCAGCGAGTATCTCGGCGGCATCGAACTCGGACCGACGATGCAGAAGGGCGACGTGACCGTCGCCTATCACTCTGCCTGTTCGCTGCAGCACGGACAGAAAATCACGCAGGCTCCGAAAGAATTGCTTTCCAAGAATGGATTCGTGGTGAAAGATGTGCCCGAGAGCCATTTGTGTTGCGGTTCGGCGGGGACCTACAACATTCTCCAGCCCGACATTGCGAGCAGGTTGCGCGACCGCAAGGTCGCCAACATTGCGACAGTCAAACCGGACATGATTGCTGCGGGCAATATTGGGTGCATGGTGCAGATTGCCGGCGGCACGTCAGTTCCTGTGGTGCACACGATTGAGCTTCTCGACTGGGCGACAGGAGGTCCCAAGCCAGGATTGAGCGGCCAGGCGGTCAACTGAGATTCAATTGACGATTGAATTGATCGACCGGCCCTCGGGCATGATCCGGCAGTCGCCTGATTTCCGCATCCATCGCGGAGTCCATTCCCGACCAAGCTCAACGGACCGTTCGAAGCGCTCGACAGACACCACCGACCAGCGGCAACAGGAGGACCACGATGGCTAAGGCGAAGAAGAGCAAGAAAAGCAAGAAGGCTAAAAAGGCCAAGAAGGCCGTAACGGCGAAAAAGAAATCCGCAAAGAAGTCTTCGAAGAAGGCCGCCAGGAAGTCGGCGAAGAAAGCCAGGAAGGCCGTGAAGAAATCGGCCAAGAAGGCTGCCAAGAAATCTGCAAAGAAATCCGCCAAGAAATCGGCGAAGAAATCGGCGAAGAAATCAGCCAGCAAGGCCGCGCCGAAGAAGGCCGCCAGGAAGAGCCCGGCGAAGAAAAGGAAGCCTGCCGCCGCCAAGCCCGCTGCAGCCGCGCCGGCCCCGGCGCCCGAACCGGAGCCCGCGCCGGCCATGAGTTGGGCGACCCCGGAGGCGTCGGCCGCGTCATCCAGCAGTGGCGACTAGCTGGTCGACCAGCCACCGATCGTTTCGGAGAAGGCCGCAGCGCTCGCTGCGGCCTTTTTCGTGGATGGCGGCTTTGGATTGCGGCCAAAAGACCGGATTCTTACGGGC
>JAQSDT010000658.1 GCA_029946075.1 bacterium
CGGCGCGAAAATGGATGTCGAGCCGGACCATGATCCAGGTAACGCCGTCGGGCATCAACCCGTAGCTGCGGTCCTTCATCAGCGTGACGCGGCCGGTCTCGAAATAGCTGGCATAGACTGCATTGTTGACGTGCTGGTTGGGATCGAGATCGGCAAATCGGACATTGTCGGACAGCCGGTAGGGAAAATCCTCCAGAAGCGGCGTCGAATCGAGGCGGGCAGGGGCGTTCACGGGCGATCTCCGGGGATTTTCACGTCCTTACAGCCCAGTTGTCGAACGTCGGCAAGGGGTTGCGGCGAATGCCGGCCGCCATATTATGGCTTTCCTCACCTCGTCCCGTTGGCTAGACAGGCGCAGCCTTTCCGCCAGTTCAACCGAAAAGAAGCTGAAATGAGCGAAGCGATCAAAACCGACGTGCTGATCATCGGCGCGGGCCCCTGTGGACTGTTTGCCGTGTTCGAGCTGGGCCTCCTGGACATGAAGGTGCATCTCGTCGACATCCTCGACAAGATCGGCGGGCAGTGCGCCGAGCTCTATCCGGAAAAGCCGATCTACGACATTCCCGGCATTCCGATGGTCACCGGCCAGGGCCTCACCGAAGCGTTGATGGAACAGATCAAGCCGTTCGGCCCGACCTTCCATCTCAACGAAATGGTGGAGACGATCGAGAAGATCGGCGATCCCGGATTCCGCGTCACCACCGACGCCGGCCAGGTGTTCGAGTGCAAGGTGGTGGTGATCTCGGCAGGCGGCGGCTCGTTCCAGCCGAAGCGTCCGCCGGTGCCGGGCATCGAGGCCTATGAAGGCACCTCGGTGTTTTACGCCGTGCGCAAGATGGAGCAGTTCCGCGACAAGAACATCCTGATCGTCGGCGGCGGCGACTCCGCGCTCGACTGGACGCTGAACCTGCACCCGATCGCCAGGCGCATTACGCTGCTGCACCGGCGCGATGATTTCCGCGCCGCGCCCCACAGCGTCGAGCAGATGCGGGCCCTTGTGGCCGCCGGAAAGATGGACCTGAAGATCGGTCAGGTGACGTCGCTCGAGGGCGAAGGCGGCCAGCTGTCCGGCGCGGTGATGAAGGGCAACGACAACGCGGTCTCGAAGATCGAGTGCGATACGATCCTGCCGTTCTTCGGACTGACGATGAAGCTCGGCCCGGTCGCGAACTGGGGCGTTGCGCTGGAGAATAATCTGGTGCCGGTCGAAACCGCAGCGTTCGAGACCAACGTGCCCGGAATCTTCGCCATCGGCGACATCAACACCTATCCCGGCAAGCTGAAGCTGATCCTCTCCGGATTCCACGAGGGCGCGCTGATGGCGCAGAAGGCGCACCGCTACGTCTATCCGGACAAGCGTCTGGTGTTCCAGTACACGACCTCGTCCTCGAGCCTGCAGAAGAAGCTCGGAGTCAACTGATTCAGACCGGAAGATGGCGGAACTGGCGGCGGACCATGCTTTTTGGTCCCCGCAGGTCCCGGTGCGGCTACTGGAACCGTCCCCGAAATGGCCTTAGTCTGCGGCCATTCATTTTCTGCAATTTATTCAGGTGATGGCGATGCGCAGCGCAATATCCGTTTTTCGACTGATGCTGCCGATCATGTTCGCGCTCGCGTTCACCGGAGAACTTGCGGCCCAGCCGGTGGAGGCCTCGGCGGCCGGGCTGTGGCAGAAGATCGACAAGGGCAAGCCGGTCGGCTGGTTCCTCGTCGTCGACCGCGGCGGCATCTTCGAGGGTGCGTTCGCCAAGCTGTTTCCCGAGCCCAACGATGCTCCGAACCCGATCTGCACGAAGTGCACGGATGACCGCAAGGACATGCCCTGGCTCGGGCTCCCCTTCATCCGCGATATGAAGCGTGACGGTCTGAAATACGAGAACGGCAACGTGCTCGATCCGCGCGACGGCAAGATCTACAAGGCGAAGATGACGCTCAGCGCCGACGGGCAGACGCTGACGATGCGCGGCTACCTCGGCTTCTCGCTGCTCGGCAAGGATGAAATCTGGACGCGGCTGCCGGATACGAATCTGGCGCAGGTCGATCCGGCCGTGATCGCAAAATATCTGCCGGCGCAGGCTGCGGCGATGAAGCCGCCGCCACCCAAGGCCCCCGTCGTCGCGCCGAAAAAGCCGACCACCAATCCGGCGCCTGCGCCGGGTGCTGTGCCGACGCGCTAACGCTGGTTGATCGGCGGCACCGGCTGCGAGATCACTTCAGGCACCGCATTGTCGAGCTGCAGTACGGCGGCGGCAGCGGGCACTGCGGCGTCCGCCATCGCGGCGTGACCCTCGGCGGTCGGATGCACCGCGCCGCCATACACCGCCGACAGAATGCCCCACGTCGCATCGTGGATATCGGACGGCTGCTGCGATGACGGCAGGCCCTGCGGATAGGTCATCGCCGCGAAGTAGCTGTCGTTGGCATCACGAATCCAGCGCGCGCGGGGCGAGTAGGCCCGATATTCGCCGGCGCTGCGGCCGCACAGCATCGGCTGGCTGGCTGCCGTGACGATATCGGAATCGAAGCTTTCGCCCTTGGCCGAAAAGCACGCCCGGTCGAATTCCGGATCGGTCGAGG
>JAQSDT010000659.1 GCA_029946075.1 bacterium
CTCGGTCCAGCGCTGCTTCAGCCGCCCGGCCATGCCCATCGCGACCAGCACCTCGGCATTGCGCCGGCTGGTGGTGGCAAGATCGTTGCGCCGCGCCGCGAGCGTCATCGCTTCGCGGGCCGGCGTGCGCGACATGAATTCGGTGACAAGCGTCAATGCCACCAGGATCAGCGCGCCGATCAGCGCGGTGACGCCAAGCAGCCAGTGGAACGCAAAGCAGATCGCCATGTAGAACGGCAGCCACGGCAGATCGAAGAACGCGCCGGGACCCTGGCTGCCGAGGAACGAGCGCACATTGTCGAGATCGCGCAACGGCTGCAGGCCTTCGTTGCGCGAACCGACCATCAGCGGCAGGCGGACCACGGTCTCGAACACGCGCGCGTTGATCGCTTCATCCAGCGAAGTGCCGATGCGGCCGAGGACACGGCCGCGAATCAGATCGAGAAAGCCCTGCGCGATGTAGAGACCGCCGGCGAGGATGACGAGACCGACCAGCGTCGGCACGCTGCGGCTCGGCAGCACACGGTCGTAGACCTCGAGCATGAAGATCGAACCTGTCAGATACAGCAAGTTGATCATGCAACTCATGACGCCGACGCCGATGAAAGCCGAGCGGCAGGCGTGCAACGCTTCACCGAGTTCGGAACGCCGGACGCCGGGAGAGGTTGCCATCAATGCGTGTCTCTTCGAAAAGGATCAGGTGACGAAACGGTTGTACCGATGTTTTCGGATACCGTCTATTTAAGTCACGTTAACCTGAATTTCGTTCATCCCGGCAGCCTGCCGGGGAACGCGAAGCGACAGCTTTGTGAAGCAGATTACAGTTTTACGCCGGTACGGGCTTCGTGGGTGTTCCAACGGCTGGATTGCCCCTGGTTTCGGCCTTCCCGGTTTCAGCCTTGGGGAACGGCACCAGAATCACCGACATCGAGACCCGGCCGACCTCGCCGTGGATATCCAGTAGCACGCCGCTGCCTGCGCCCAACCCCGCTTCGGGCCGCCAGCGGGCCGTGGCGCGGATGCCGAGCCAGTCGCCGGCCGGACGCCTGAACAGTTGAACCGTCAGGTTTGGGTTCGGGTCGGCGACCACATCCTGGAACGGCCGGGCGATGCCGTGGGTCCAGTCGGCCGGACCGAGGATCGAGGACAACGGTGCTTTCAGAGATTCTGCCCCGTCGATGACGGCGTGATTCATGCGGAACCAGGCGACGCCGTCGCCCTCGCGCGCTTCCATCGCGTCCATGAACCAGGCCCGGCCATGCGCCGCCTTTCGGGTGCGCACCGGAAACCGCGCGGGATCGACGTCGTCGATTGCGGGTTTGGCATAGCCGGGAATCTCGACGGCGCGTTCGCGCGACAGCGTCACGCGCACCGTGGCACAGGGCTGATCCTCGCCGGCAGGCCACAGCGTGTTGTCGATCACGCTGACGCGGCCGCCTTCGCTCACTACCGACAGCGCTGTTCGCAAATCAGCCATCGGCGTCGGCCGCAAGAACCAGGCGGACGAGGCGATCGCCGTGCCCCAGTTGCGCAGATCCGCCAGCGCCTCGATCTCGGCCGTCAGCAGGCTCGCCACCGCCCCGCCCTGCAGGCCGGCAAACGGCCCGGCGGCGAGCGCGGTGGGCTTCCAGGCGTTGGGACCGAGCGGCTCGAAGATGGCCATGGCGGGATATCCTGAGATGAGACCGGTTGAGCGTTGCGCGATTCTGGCGGAAACTGTGGCCTGCAACAAAAGGGATTTGCTCACCACAGATGAATATCATTCACCCATCGGAAGCACCCTCCTCGTCGCTGCGGGCGATCCCGCCTTTGACCGCGCTGCTGGCCTTCGAACGCGCCGCCGCGCAGCTCAGCTTTCGCCGTGCCGCGCGAGATCTCTCCTTGAGTCCGTCGGCAATCAGCCACCAGATTCGCGGCCTCGAGGAACAGTTCGGCACCAAGCTGTTCGTCCGCGGTGCACGCTCGGTGCGGCTGACCGCGGACGGCGAGCGCTACTTTTCGAAAGTCTCAGTCGCGCTGGCCGCACTGCAGGATGCCGGCCGCGACATGCTGCGCCAGCGCCACGACGTCAGCGACGAACTCTGGATCAGTTCGCTGCCGTTCTTCACGTCGACCGTGCTGATCCCGGCGCTGCCGGAGTTCAAGCGCCGTAACCCGCAGCTCACACTGCGTATCGAAGCCACGCATCAATATGCCGATTTCAATGCCTCGCGTGTCGATGTCGCGATCCGCTACGGCCGCGAACATTCGGCAGGGCTGAAGTTCGAGCCGCTGGTGGCGGTGAGGGGACTGCCGGTCTGTGCGCCTGCGCTGATCAAGGGGCTGAAGACTCCCCGGGATCTGTCGCGCCACATGCTGATCCATCTGACGACGCAACCGCGGCAATGGCCGGCCTGGCTCAAGGACGCCGGCCTGCCGCATCTTTCGCCGCGCGGACATCTCTGGCTCGACAGCGTACCGGCGATGCTCGAGGCCGCCGAACAGGGACTCGGGGTCACGCTCGGGATGTTCCCTCTGATCCGGGCGCGGCCGGGCTTCGGCAAGAAGCTGGTCGCACCGTTCACGATCGAGGCCACG
>JAQSDT010000660.1 GCA_029946075.1 bacterium
CGCAAAACCGGCACGATCAATGAGCCGATCGACCGGCATCCGCACAATCGCGAGAAAATGGCGGTGCGGCAGGGCGGCCGCGAAGCCGTGACCCATTGGGAGGTACTGGAAACCTTCACGGGTAAAGACGGCAAGCCGGTCGCCTCGCTGCTGGCCTGCCAGCTCGAGACCGGACGGACCCACCAGATCCGCGTCCACCTCGCCCATCTCGGCCATCCCCTGCTCGGCGACGAGGTTTATGGCTCCGGCTTCAAGACCAAGGCCCGCCAGCTCGGCCCGCAGAGCCAGGCGGCGCTGACGGCTCTTGGCAGGCAGGCCTTGCATGCCTACCTCCTTGTTCTGGAGCATCCGGCTTCGGGAGAAGTTCTCCACTGGGAATCCGGGCTTCCGGAGGATTTGGTTCTGCTAGAGGCAGCCCTCCGTAGCATAGACTAAATGGGATGCGCTAAAAAGCCGCATGGTTACAGACATTTAACCCGGGTCACGGGTTCGTGACCACGTTTTGTTCTTCCCTCCCCCTCGGGTTTTGGAGTATGTTGCACCTGCGCTAGGGATCGTCCCCGGCGCGGAACATTGCAGCGCTTCTGGCTTTGACACAGCAGATGGCCTGCCTCGCCCGCCGCTATCGGGGGCGTGAACTCTGGAGGGCGCAACATGGCCCGTGCAGCTACCTTGCCGGTTCTCAACGGAGAATCCGGTCTTGCTCACTACCTGACTGAAATTCGTAAGTTTCCGATGCTGGAGCCGCAGCAGGAGTACATGCTCGCCAAGCGTTGGCGGGAGCATGACGACCGCGACGCCGCGCATCAGCTCGTCACCAGCCATCTTCGGCTCGTGGCCAAAATCGCCATGGGCTATCGCGGCTACGGCCTGCCGATTTCCGAGGTCGTCTCGGAAGGCAATGTCGGCCTGATGCAGGCGGTGAAACGCTTCGAGCCCGAGAAGGGCTTCCGCCTCGCCACCTATGCGATGTGGTGGATCAAGGCGTCGATCCAGGAGTACATCCTGCGTTCGTGGTCGCTTGTGAAAATGGGCACCACCGCGAACCAGAAGAAGCTGTTCTTCAACCTGCGCAAGACCAAGAGCAAGATCTCCGCGCTTGAAGAGGGCGATCTCCGCCCCGATCAGGTCAAGCAGATCGCGACCTCTCTCGGCGTCACCGAGCAGGACGTTGTCGACATGAACCGCCGTCTCGGCGGCGATGCGTCGCTCAACGCCCCGATCCGGGACGACGGCGAGCCCGGCGAATGGCAGGACTGGCTGGTCGATACCTCGCCCAACCAGGAAGCCATCATGGCGGAGAACGAGGAGTTCGATCATCGCCGCAGCGCCCTGAATGGCGCGATGGGCGTGCTCAACAGCCGCGAGCGCCGCATTTTCGAGGCGCGCCGTCTGGCGGAAGAGCCGATGACGCTGGAAGACCTCGCCGCCGAGTTCGGCGTGTCGCGCGAACGCGTGCGGCAGATCGAGGTGCGCGCTTTCGAGAAGGTGCAGTCGGCCGTGAAGGGCACGATTGCCCGGGCGGAAGCCCAGGCGCTGGAAGCCGCGCACTGATTAGCGGCTGAGATAACAGACGACGAAAGCCGGCGGAGACGCCGGCTTTTTGTTGCTTGGGGGGTGGTGCAAACGCAATGCTTCAACGCCCACCGGTGTCGTCCCGGGCTTGACCTCAGATGCGCAATTGCGCATCGGGGGACCCATACGCCGCGGCGGTGATGGTTAAAAGTCGGTAGTCGATGCCCTGCCTAAACTCACGACTGCCGCGGCGTATGGGTCCCCTGAGTTCACAAACGAAGTGCAACACTTCCAGTTGGAGGTGTTGCCATGGGGCGGAGTTACGACCAGCTTTCGTTGGACGACGGATAAATCTACTCGCCCCACTGCCGCACCAGCTTTGCCAGTTCACAGCCTTCGCAATAGCGGGCGTCCTTGTAGTCGATCCAGTTGTGCGCATAGACGCGATCGAGCGGGATGCCGTAGCGGGCGCGCAGCACCTTGACGAGGATTTTCCACGCCGCGACCTGCTCCGCCGTCGGCCCGCGCGTCACGTCGGGAAAATTGCCGGCGAACTCGACGCCGACCGAATTGTTGCCGACCACCTGGCGATGGGTCGCGCGGTTGTCGATATATTTGTTGTCGTTGCGGTTGCCGCCGTCGCCATGGGTCGGGATCAAATTTTCCGCGACCGCCCAGTACACCGTGCCGTCGGTCTCGACCCAGACCATGACGCCGCGCCGCGTCGGGTTCTTCGACTGCGCCTGCGCGCCGCCGCGGGCCGAACCGGCCGGCCCTTCCGTCTGGTGCACGATGATGTTGCGCCACGGATGGGCTTTTGCGACGTCGCCCCACGGCGCCAGCCAGACCATCCTGAGGCCGGGAATCTCGGGGGTGCCCGACGAGCGCGCAATCCTCGTCAGGTCGGGGGATTGCGCGGAAGCTTGCAGAGGCAATGCGAAGGCAAGGAGCGCCGCCGCGACGAGGCGAAAGTACATGATCGAGGTCCAGTGACCGGACCTTGCTAGCATGCTTACGCCAGCTTGCGCAGCGCCATGTCGGACAGCGCCGCTTCG
>JAQSDT010000661.1 GCA_029946075.1 bacterium
CGGTCTCGGCGGCACCGGCGTGGTCGGCGTGCTCAAGGGCAAGGGCGACGGCGCCAAGCGGATCGGCCTGCGCGCCGACATGGACGCGCTGCCGATGGAAGAGAACACCAATCTGCGCTGGCGCTCCACCATTCCCGGCCGCTTCCATGGCTGCGGCCATGACGGCCACACCACCATGCTGCTCGGCACGGCGCGCTATCTCGCCGAGACCAGGAATTTCGACGGCACCGTGCACTTCATCTTCCAGCCGGCCGAAGAAGGCCTCGGCGGCGCCCGCGCCATGATCAAGGATGGCCTGTTCGAGAAGTTTCCCTGCGACGAGGTCTATGGCCTGCACAACGCGCCCGACCTCAACCACGGCGAGATCGCGATCCTGCCGGGCCCGGCGATGGCCGGCGCCGACTTCTTCGACATCACCATCCAGGGCTACGGCGCGCATGGCGCAATGCCGGAACGCTCCAAGGACGCTGTCATCATCGCGACGATGCTGACGCAGGCCTTCCAGTCCATCGTCAGCCGCAACGTCGATCCGCTGAAGTCGGCGGTGCTGTCGGTGACGCAGATCCACGCCGGTTCGGCCAACAACGTCATTCCCGGCGAGGCGAAACTCGGCGGCACCGTGCGCGCCTTCGACGACGGCGTGCGCGCGCTGATCCGTGAGCGCATGCGCACGATTTGCGCCGGCATCGCCGCGACCTACCAGTGCGAGATCACGGCCGATATCCGCGATACTTTCAGCGTGCTGGTCAACCAGGAAGAACAGTCCCGCGTGGTCGAGGAAGTCGCCAGGACCGTCGTCGATCCGGCCAACGTGCTGACGCGCTCGCAGCCCAAGATGGGCAGCGAGGATTTCGCCGACATGATGCAGGCCATTCCCGGCGCGTATTTCTGGGTCGGCCATGACGGCTCGGTGCCGGTGCACAATCCCGGCTACGTGCTCGACGACAAGATCCTGCCGATCGGCGCCAGCATGTTCGCCCGCATCATCGAAACCCGCCTGCCGGTCGGCTAGCATGCATAAAAAAGTGACAGAGGAAGAGGTCACGTCGCTGCACGATCTCAGCGCCACCGACCTCATCGCGGGCTATCGTGCCAAGCAGTTCTCGCCGTCCGAAGTGCTGGAGGAAGTGATCGAGCATGTCGCGGCGTGGGAGCCGCACATCAAGGCGCTCTATCTGTACGATCCCGACGGCGCCCGCACCGCCGCGAAACTCTCGACCGACCGCTGGCAAAGGGGCGAGCCGACCGGCACGCTCGACGGCGTACCGGCCACCATCAAGGACAATATCGCGACCCAGGGCCAGCCGGTCCCGCTGGGGGCGGCCAGCATGAAGCTGGTGCCCGCACCGAAGGATGCGCCGCCCGCCGCGCGGCTGCGCGAAGCCGGCGCCATCATCTTCGCCAAGACCACGATGCCGGATTACGGCATGCTGTCGTCGGGCCTTTCCAGCTTCCATCCCCTCACCTGCAATCCCTGGGACCTCAGCAAGAACCCCGGCGGTTCGTCCTCCGGCGCCGGCGCCGCAGGCGCCGCCGGTTACGGCCCGCTGCATCTCGGCACGGATATCGGCGGCTCGGTGCGACTGCCGGCGTGCTGGAACGGCCTGGTCGCGCTGAAGCCGAGTTTTGGGCGCGTTCCGGTCGATCCGCCCTATGTCGGCCGCGTCGCAGGGCCGATGACCCGCACCGTGGACGATGCGGCGCTGATGATGTGCGTGCTGTCGAAGCCGGATCGGCGCGACGGCACCAGCCTGCCCGCCGACAGCATCAACTGGAAGGCGCTGGAGAAGTCGCCGCGCAAGCTGCGCATCGGCCTGATGCTGGATGCCGGCACCGGGCAACCGCTGGAGAAGGAAGTCCGCAGCGTCGCCGTCGCGGCCGCCAAGGCATTCGAATCCGCCGGCGCCGTGGTCACCGAAGTCGACGGCATCCTGACGCGCGAGATGCTCGACGGGCTCGACAATTTCTGGCGCGCACGGATGTGGGACGATCTGTCGAAACTCTCGGCGGAGGAGCGCGGCAAGACGCTGCCCTACATCCACGCCTGGGCGGAAACGGCAGCACGATTGTCCGGCGTCGATGTCGTGCGCGGTTTCAACGTGACCATGGCCATTCGATCGGCCGCGGCAAAATTGTTCGGCGACCTCGACTATCTGATTTCGCCGGTATCGCCGGTCGTGAAATTCCCGGCGGAGTTCGCTTCGCCCGTGAATGATCCGAACAAGCCGTTCGAGCACATCGCCTTTACCGTGCCGTGGAATATGTCGGAAAATCCCGCGGTGTCGCTCAATGGCGGCTACGACAAGTCGGGCTTCCCGATCGGCGTGCAGATCGTCGGCCGCCGCTTCGACGATCTCGGCGTGCTCGCCATGGCCAAGGCCTTCGAGGGCCTGCGCGGCCCGCAGAAGCCGTGGCCGACGCCGCCGAAGAAGTAGCGACATTGCGCCGTCATGGCCGGGCTTGACCCGGCCATCCACGTCTTCTTTGTTCAATCGACAGAAAGAACGTGGATGCCCGGGTCAAGCCCGGGCATGACGAACGATATTGAACTTGCCAACA
>JAQSDT010000662.1 GCA_029946075.1 bacterium
GGTGTCGTATGGGCCGTTGCGGCTATTCCCGGAGCCGGCGTGCATTGGCCTAAGGCTGCAGCGGTCGCTTTGAGCTTTTCTGCAACCTACGTCGTTCGAAAATATCTCGTGTTTCGTACCGGCGTTGGGCAATCGGAGGCGGCAAGCCGATGAATGGCCGGCCGGCCCGATCCTGGCGCATTTCGGGCTGCATGGTTGTTGTTGCCTTGTCGCTGATTGTTCGCCTGACAGCTGTAATGGCCTGGGGCAATAGCGACCTTCGCGGGACTACCGACCAGATCAGCTATTTTGCATTGGCGCAGAATGTTCTCCTGCATCACACATTTTCCTATGGACAACCACGTCGCTGGATTGATGAAGCAATACTTGATGCACCCGGTCCCTATGACCCTACGGCGGCACGTGCACCGCTCTATCCTTTGGTAATCGCGGCTCTGTGGTGGGGCGATAAGCCACCGGTCCTGGAGGTCTGGCTGGCGCAAGTCGTATTCGGTGCGCTCGTTGCCATGATGGTGTACTTGATGGCTCTCCAGGCGTTCGGTTTCGGTGCCGCGCTTGTGGCGGGCCTCGCGGTCGCCCTGGGGCCTTTTACGGCGTATATCACCGCTCTATTTCTCAGTGAGACGCTTTTCACCTTTCTGCTGACCACCAGCTTGTGGTTCTGGACCAGGAAGAGCGGGGTGATGGCCGGCGTTCTTCTTGGCGCAGCAACGCTAACCCGCGCGGTCAGTCTACCGTTGGTTGGTGTTGTGTTGCTGCTCGGCCTGCTGACGAAGACTAATCGGACGCTTCACTTGAAAGTGGCGCTTGTGGCCTTGGCGGTCATCGCTCCTTGGACGATTCGGAACGCGATCACGCAGCATGCCTTTATTCCTGTAGCCAGCGTGGGCTGGGGCGCAAATATGCTGCTCGGCACGATTGATGTGCCCTACGGCACCGGCAGCGAATGGATTACGTATCGTCAAGACAAGGGTTTCTCTGAGATAGCAGGAACGGTCGGGACGCCACCGCATGAAGCTGAGAAGCAGATGGGGGCTCTTGCCGCTGAGCGTATACGTCAGGATCCTCTGCATTGGCTTTGGTTGCGTGTTAAGCAAGCTCCGCGCTTCTGGCTCGGCAGTGGCGACATGATTTCGATGCAACCGACCTTCAAATACGCCTATCGGCTGGGAGCGCTTGTTTTTTGGGCGCTGGCTGTGGCTGGAATGTTCCTCGCTCGGCAGAGGTGGAGAGAACTCTATCCACTTGCCTTGGTCCCGGTTTTGCTGGCCTTGGCTCATTCTACGGGATCGGTAGAAGAGCGTTATAGCCTCGCACTGGTGCCTGCAGCGGCCATTTTTGCCGGCCACGCAGTGTCAGTCTTGGCAGCAAGAACGTTCCGCCCCTAGCTCAACAACCTAGTGAGCAACTACCCGGAAAAGCCGGTCCGAGTGCTCGAATTCGTCACGGAGCGGGCCAAAACGCCCAATAGTATTGAAGAATTCTGAATGGCTGCGCCTGGGAGAAACCGGCGCCGGCAGCTGGCTGGGGGACCTGGATTCGAACCAAGACTAACCGGGTCAGAGCCGATTGTTCTACCGTTAAACTATCCCCCAACGGCGCTTGAGGCTGGATTTAGCGATGCCGAGCGGCCTTGGCAAGCACATCCCGGTCGGCCTTTTTTGCAGCGGCCGTGGCATGCGGGATATCTAGATTCGCCGCGGACCTTCAGCAATGGCAACAGCATTCATGCGATTGCGGCTAGCGCCGGCCGCACTGCTCGCCGCTATGATAGGGGACTCAGTCGGTTGGGGCTGTCTTACTGCGTTCTTCAAAGGCGATCCTTGGCATCGCTCTGTTCTTGCTTCGCACACAGGTAGACTCCAGGACGGGAGGGCGCGGTCGCGCGGAAGGGCTTGCCGTTGTGCCCTGGCAATATTCGCCACCATGGCGACATCGCGCTTTCCCAATAAGTCAGGCCCCAACAAGGCAGGCCATACCGCCGCTATCTTGAGTCGTCCCATGGGAATATTCGTCTTCCTCGGATCCAGAAGCTACGCTCTCTACGTCCTCCATTATCCGGTGCTACGCTGGCAGGCGGCATACGGCGTCAGCGGATACACCGTTCTCCTCTCGATTGCGGTCATGATAGTTGCGACGCCGTTTCTGGAACGGCTGGTAAATCGTCTGGTCAGGATTGCCTTATCCACATGCAGTTCGCACACAAAGGGCCATCCCGCCGGGATCCAGCCTCGAATCCTGACCTCTTCGTCGATCCGACCGGTCGGGAAAGGCCATTCCGCCGTGGGGCGGGCTGGTCCATGGGTTTGGCGATGGCGGGCCGAGTTGACACGCGGGCCTCGCCTCGGACGCCGGCCTCGGTTACCATCGGCCCAAAGAAAGAGTTGAAAAATGGCCGGGGAATCCACGCCAAAGGGGGGCTGGCACAGCGGTCGTTTCGCGCACACTTTTGCGGCCATCGATCTCGGCACCAATAATTGCCGGCTTCTGGTGGCCCGGGCGTCGATCGAGGGCTTCGAGGTGATCGATGCCTATTCCCGGCCGGTGAGGCTGGGGGAAGGGGTGGCGCTGAGCGGCGTGCTGTGCGGAGACGCAATCGAGCGCACTTTGAGCGCGCTCGACGTCTGTGCGGCCAAGATTGGCCGAAATCGCGTGACCCGCGCCCGCCACATCGCCACCGAGGCCTGCCGCCGCGCCTGCAATGGCGGCGATTTCCTGGCGATGGTCGAGCAGCGCACCGGCCTTCGCTTCGATGTCATTCCACCGTCCGAGGAGGCACGGCTTGCGCTGGCGAGTTGCGAGGACCTGCTCGATCCGGAGATCCCCTACGGCCTATTGATCGACATCGGCGGTGGCTCGACGGAAGTGAGTTGGATCCGCATCACCCGCCGCGAGGGGCGCGAGGGCTGCGTGGCAACGGAACTGATCGGCATGACTTCGGTGCCGTGGGGAGTCGTGACCCTGACGGAGGCCTGCGTCGGCGGTCAGCCGCGCGAACAGGCGGTGACCCGTGCCTGCTACGACGACATGGTCGAACGCATCCAGGCCGACCTTCGGCCGTTCTGCGCCCAGCACGGAATCGGCTCAGCGCTCGCGCGCGGCGAAGTCCAGATGGTCGGCGCGTCTGGAACGGTGACGACGGTGAGCGCCCACAACCTCGGTCTCAAGCGCTACAATCGTACCTTGGTCGATGGCTCGCGCATCGGCCGAGACTCGATCCTGCGGATCTGCGACAAGATCTCGAACCTGTCGGTGGCCGAACTCACGCACCTGCCGTGCATCGGCGACGACCGCGCCGACCTTGCCCTGGCGGGGGGAGCGATCCTGGAGGCGGTCTGCCGGCAATGGCCAGCGCCGATGGTACGCGTCGCGGATCGGGGACTGCGTGAGGGAGTGTTGATGGACTTGATGCGCCAGGCCGACCGCGACGCCGATCCGCTCTGCCGGCAGGGCGGCTGATTTCATGGCACGCGACACGAAGGGCGGGCGGCCTACGGGTAGCCTGCCGACCGGGCGACGCGCCACCGTTCGCGTTAAGACGGCACGGGGCCGCACGGTTTCCTCGCAACGCTGGTTGCAGCGGCAGCTCAACGATCCCTACGTCGCGGAAGCCAAGAAGCGCGGCTATCGTTCGCGGGCCGCCTTCAAGCTGCTGCAGATCGACGACCAATTTCGTTTCCTCAAGCCCGGTGCGCGGGTCGTCGATCTCGGCGCTGCGCCTGGTGGCTGGACGCAGGTGGCGGTCGAGCGCACGAAGCCGGGACGCGCCAGCGGGATCGTCATCGGCCTCGACATCACACCGGTCGAGCCCGTCGCCGGCGCCACGGTGCTGGCCAAGGATTTCTACGACGACGACGCGCCCCATGTTCTCACCGCGCTGCTGGCCGGGCCGGCGGACGTGGTGCTGAGCGACATGGCGGCGTCGGCGACAGGTGACCCGCAGACCGATCACCTGCGCATCATGGGACTGGCCGAGGCCGCCCACGACTTTGCCCGCCAGGTCCTGAAGCCCGGCGGCACTTTCGTCGCCAAGGTGCTGCGCGGCGGCACCGAACGCTCGCTGTTGGATCGTTTGAAAAAGGACTTCGCCAAGGTCCGGCACGTGAAGCCGGAAGCCAGCCGTGCCGACTCGGCGGAAATGTATGTCGTCGGCACAGGTTTTCGCGGCAAGCCTGCATAATTGACGGGCCTTGAGATCGTCATAAAGGTGCTGCTATTTCGAACGTGGCAAACGGGATGATGCGTTCAAGGTCTCAAGGATGCGCGGCTACTTGGTAAACGGCCTTCTGGCCTTCTTTTCAGTCCTGTTTTGTATCGTGATGGCCGAGGTTGCCGTCCGCATTGTCGACGGACTGCCGGCGACCAGCGTGGACTTGCCTCAATATTCAGGTGCGATGGGGAACGATACCACCGTCGCTCATCTTGACGAGGTGCCGCGCGCCGCCGGAGTCGGGCGCGAGCTGTTCTTCAGCGATCCGCCGCCACTACCCAATCGCACCCGTCCTCCCCAGGAATGGCTCGAGCTTTACAGGAAGATTCCCAAGATCACCTCGTTCTCGAGCGAGGGAATCGAGATGGCGTTCAAGCCGTGGGATCTTTTCAAGGCGTGGAATTCGGCCGTGGTCGGTGACCCTTGCCGGCATCCCTATTTCAAGAGCGCGCCGGGCAAGCTCTTCGTCTACGACCCGCCGGATGGCCAGACCAAGCCACCGTTCCGCTTCCTGCCCAATACAACGACGCCGGACCGACTGGTGACCAACGCTTTCGGCTGGCGCGGCGCACCGGTTCCGTTTGGGCGTTCGGAGAAGACGGTGCGCATCGTCTTCGTCGGCGCCTCGACGACAGCCGAAACCCATGGGTTTCTTTTTTCCGGTTCGGACTATGTCGGCAACTGGCTCAATCGCTGGGCCGCCGACCGCAAGCTCGACGTGAGATTCGAAGTCCTAAACGCCGGCCGCGAAAGCATGGGCTCGTCGGAGATCGCCGCCATCGTCCGCCAGGAAGTGGCGCCGATGCGCCCAGATCTCGTTTTCTATTACGAGGGCGGCAATCAGTTGAAGCTATCGACGGTCGTTAAGGACGTTCCCAAGGGCGTGCCGGAGCCCGCAGGCCTTCTCGAGCGGTGGCTGCGCGACATGACACCCTATTCGGCGCTGGCGCGCCGTGCAGCAACGCTGACGGGCGGCAAGGAATGGCCGAAGCCCGACTACAAAGTCGACTGGCCGAAGGGACTCGATGAAAGCGATCCCGACCTCACGCGCGCCGATCTGCCGATCAATCTGAATACCATTCTGGGAGATCTCGACGCGATCCGGGCCGACCTTGCCAAGATCGACAGCGACCTTGCGCTGGGGACCTTCCACTGGCTGGCGAAGGATGGGCTGGAACTGGATGCCGTCCGGCACAAGCCCATCCTCGAGAATCTGAACATGAACTACTATCCGTTCCGCTATCGCGACCTCGAACGGTTCACGGCATTCGAGAACCGCGTGTTCGCCAAATATGCCAAGGAACACGGGATTACGCTGGTCGATGTAGCCGGCAACATGCCTTACGATCCCGACCTGTTCGCCGACGCCTCGCACAACACCCAGCCGGGCGTAAAACTTCGCGCCTGGATCGTGTTCCAGCAGCTATTGCCGACGATCGAGAAACGGCTGGCGAGCGGTGCATGGCCGAAGCCGATGCCCGTCATGGCCGAGACCCATCCAGCCTTCGCCGTTGCGCCGCGTCAGATCACTTTCGTCTGCGGCGCGCGCTAGCAGACTCGGACTTTTTTGCTGCACACCCGATCGACCAGCGGCAGGATCTCCTTGGCAATCTGGCGGCCAAAGGCTGCATTGGCCCGGCCGTTGGGATGGGGATCAGGCACCGTCACCCAAAGGCTCGATGGATCGAGGGCTTCGACCGCAGGCAGGAGATCGACAAAGGTCACGTCCTCGCCTTCGACTACCGCGCGGATCTTGTCGGTGACGTCAGCGAACGGGTAGGGCTTCAGTTCCCGCAGTTCCGGAATATTGAACACGATCAGAGCCGTGCCGAGCTCGCGGGCGGCACTTGAGAATTGCTTGATCGCTTCCTGGGTTTCTTTCCAACCCTGCGCATCGGCCTGGTAGAGGTCGCGATAGTACTTCTTCCAGTCCGGCAGTTCGCCGAACCGACGCAGGAGGGAATCGAAGCGGTACGACAACACGATCCAGGCGGCGGAATTCATGTTGAGCCAGTTCTGCACCGGATAGTCGGGCATCGGCTCGGCGTCATTGATGAAGTAGGAGAGAACGATGATGTCGGGGCGCAGCCGCGCGCCGGTTTCGAGGAACAGGGCGAGTTCCTGGGGGGTGTTGTAGTTTCCGATGCCGAGATTGAAGCCCTCAACCTTCCGACCTTGGCGAACCAGCATATCGATGACCTGGTGGGCGAAGGTTTCCTGTTCGGCCACGCCCCAGCCAAGCGTTATCGAATCTCCGACGAAAGCGATGCGAACGACGCCGGTGGTCGCCGTTTCGCCGATTTGCGGCCCGCGGAAACCAAGGGCATTGGTCCGCACCTTCACGCCCATGAGCTGTGCCTCGCGATTGGGACGATGGCGGTGGCCGACATCCGGCCGCAAGTCGCGGACCTTCACGTCGCGGGCGTATTTCCACATCTCGAGTTCATATAACTGGCCGTCGTCGATGAACTGGCGGAACACGACCTCCGCGAGGAGCAGGCAGAGCCCCACTGTGCCGGCCAGGAGCAAGGTATTCTTGAGGCCGCCCTTTACACTTTCGATATGCGGTTTCGCGGGTCGTGATTTCATCGGTCCGTTTCGAACTCAAGCATGCATGGAATAATGCAAATTGATGCCACAGCGAAGGTGGGTTTAGGCAAATTTGATATCTCAACCGGCATTCACGGCTTAAGTTCCCGGCCTTCCTGCCAATCTCGAGGAACTTCTGATGGCCATCGGAATGTATTCTGCGTCCATTCCCGTCTACCAGCGCCAGCTCGCGGCGATTTCAAAGGTCCTGGAGAAGGGCTCGGCCTGGGCCGCCGCCCGCAAAGCCGACGAAGCCGTCGTCGCCGCCACCCGCCTGATCCCCGACATGCTGCCGCTCACCCGCCAGGTCCAGATCGCCTGCCGTTTCGCCGAGGAAAGTGCGGCCCGCCTGGCTGGCGTGGAAGTTCCGAAGGCGCCCGAGAATGCCGAGAAGACCCTGGCCGAGCTGCGGGCGCGGATCGCTGCCGTGCAGGCCTATCTCAAGGGTTTCAAGCCGGAGCGGATCGACGGCAGCGAAGGCCGGGAGGTCGTGCTCACGATCGCCGGCAGCCCGCTGAAGCTTACGGGTGAGCAGTATTTGCTGCATTTTGCCCTGCCGAACTTCTATTTCCATTGCACGACCGCTTACGCAATGTTGCGTCAGTGCGGGGTCGAAATCGGGAAACGCGATTTCATTGGCGGCCTCTGACGCCCGCTGTGCACAAGGCAACGATGCCGTAGCCCTTGGCTTGGGCGCGCCGGTGTGTATAACGGGTCGCCAACCCGGCGACCCCACGCTCACGATCAGGGGGGTCGCCTTTTTTTCACCCTCGGTTTGGAGGTTGGCATGCGGATACAGGAAGCGCTTACGTTCGATGACGTGCTCCTGAAGCCTGCGGCTTCCTCCGTTCTGCCCTACCAGACCGCGACCCGCACCCGCCTCACGCGGACCATCGAACTGGGCATCCCGCTGATGTCGGCAGCGATGGACACGGTCACCGAGGCGCCCATGGCGATCGCCATGGCCCAGGCCGGCGGCATCGGCGTCATTCACAAGAACTTCGATCCCGAGACGCAGGCCAACGAGGTCCGCAAGGTCAAGAAGTTCGAATCCGGCATGGTGATCAATCCCGTCACCATCCATCCCGACCAGACGCTGGCCGATGCCCTCGGCCTGATGACGGCGCATCAGATCTCGGGCATCCCGGTGGTCGAGCGCGGCAGCGGCAAGCTTGCCGGTATCCTGACCAACCGCGACGTCCGTTTCGCCACCGAGAATGCGACGCCGGTGAGCACCCTCATGACCAAGGACCGGCTGGTCACGGTGCGCGAGGGCGTGAGCCCGGAGGAGGCCAAGCGGCTGCTGCACCAGCGTCGGATCGAGAAGCTGATCGTGGTCGATGAGAACTACCGCTGCATCGGCCTGATCACGGTCAAGGACATCGAGAAGGCCAACAAGTTCCCCGGTGCCAGCAAGGACGAGAAGGGCCGGCTGCGCGCCGCCGCTGCGACAGGCGTGGGCGAGGACGGCCTGCGCCGCGCCCAGCTCCTGATCGACGCCGATGTCGACGTGATCGTGGTCGATACCTCGCACGGCCATTCGCGCGGCGTGCTCGATGCCGTCACCCGCGTCAAGAAGCTCAGCAACTACACCCAGGTCATGGCCGGCAACGTCGCCACGCGCGAGGGTGCCCAGGCCCTGATCGACGCCGGCGCCGATGCGGTGAAGATCGGCATCGGTCCGGGCTCGATCTGCACCACGCGCATGGTGGCGGGCGTGGGCGTGCCGCAGCTCACGGCGATCATGGAGGCGGTCGAGGCCTGCCACGCCGCCGGCGTTCCCGCGATCGGCGACGGCGGCATCAAGTATTCCGGCGATCTCGCCAAGGCGATCGCCGCCGGCGCCGACTGCGCCATGATCGGCTCGCTGCTGGCCGGCACCGACGAGGCGCCGGGCGAAGTGCTGCTCTACCAGGGCCGCTCCTACAAATCATACCGCGGCATGGGCTCGATCGGCGCCATGGCGCGCGGCTCGGCCGACCGCTACTTCCAGGCCGAGGTGCAGAGCACCCTGAAGCTGGTGCCCGAGGGCATCGAGGGCCGGGTGCCGTACAAGGGACCGGTCGGCAACATCATCCATCAGCTTGTCGGCGGCCTGCGCGCGGCGATGGGCTATACGGGCAACGCCACCATCGCCGAGATGCAGAAAAACTGCGAGTTCCTGCGCATCACCGGCGCCGGCCTGCGCGAAAGCCACGTCCATGACGTCGAGATCATGCGCGAGGCGCCGAACTACCGCGAAGGCGGGATGTGAAGCCCGGTTAGCGCGGCGGCGATCCGCTCGGCTGTAATCCGGTGACCGATCGGGCCGGGGTGCGACGAGCGAAACACCGCTGCAGGACCGAGCTTCGAGACGGCCAAATCCGTGGCTTCGAACAGATCGAGCGTGCCGAAGCCTGCTTGCCGGGCGCAATCCAGCACCACGGCCGATAGCCGGCGCTGCTCGCGGGCATAGACTGTATCGACCCAGACATAAGGATCGTAGGAGGCCACGACCAGCGTCGGCACGCCGAGGCCGGACAGTCGTGCGAGCAGGGGACAGGCGAGCTTTTCACCCTCGCCGCGCGGCAGGACGCGCTCGTGATCGATCGCCCACTCGTATTGCCAGCCTTTGTGTTTGAGCACGGTGTCGACCAGCACCGACCATCCGAACAGCCGCTGCGCGAGATCGAGAGTCGAGGCCGGTTCAGGCGCTGGAGGTACCGGCACGTTGCGCAGCACAGGTGCTCCACTGCCCGGCTCGAAATAGGGTTTTTCGGCGCCCCAGACGCGCTTCATTTCGCTCCGCCGCAGATCTTCGGCGATGAAGACGAGCACGATGGAAGCGGGCTTGAGCTCGTGTGCCACCCGCTCGGCGCGCAGCACGATCTGGTCGAGCCCGTAGCCGCTCACGCCGGCATTCACCGTGCGGCGATGCGTGAGGGGTTTTAGCAAAGCTGCCCAGGTCTCTTCGTCGCTCACCTCGTCGCCATGGGCATAGGAATCGCCCACGATCAGGATCGGCGGCTCGGCCAGCGCCAGACCTGCCGGCGCCGGCGTTGGTCGATAGACCTGTGTCGGCACGAAGCCCAACTCGGGGTCGTATTGCAGGCGGCCGGCGCCGGCCGCGCGTGTCGCCCGGCGGTCCTCCAGCACGATGTTGGACCAGTCGAGAAGCGCCTCGGGGCCACGCCAAAGGCGGCAGCCGATTTCCAGCGCGGCCAGGGTGAACAGCACCGAGGCGACGACAAGGGCCAGCCGTCCCAGCATCTCAGTCGGCCTTGAGCCCGAGTGCCTTGAGCCCGAGCGCCCGGGCGACGAGGCGGGCGATCAGCGCGTTGCCCGCCTCGTTCATGTGCCACAGGACGTAGAGCTGGCGCGGCTTCGCGGTGGCGGCCATGGCGTCGTAGCTGTCGAGCGTGGCCAGCCCCTGCTTCCGGGCGCAGGCAAGCAGCGCGCCCGTCATGGCGCGCTGCGTGGCGGCGAAGGCCGGATCGTCCCACACGACAGGATCATATTCGGCCACCATCAGCACCCGCGCGCCGCTCGAGCGTTGCAGGTCGGCGAGACGCTGGGTGAGGAGACAGGCGATGCGCTCGCCGGTGCCCGCGGGATGGACGCGGACGTGATCGCCGAACCAGTCATGCAGCAGGTCGAGGCGGCGCAGGATGAAGTCGAACAGCAGGGAGTAGCCCAGCGTGCGCTGCCAGAAGGTGAGCGTCGTCCGTGGATCGGCGCGCGGCGGCACCGGCACGTTGCGCAGCACCGGCGTGCCGTTCTCGATGTCGAAATATGGTTTGTCGGCACTCCACAGGCGCCGCATCTCGGTCCGGCGGATATCGTCGGCGATGAAGGCGACCACGATGGCCTCGGGCTTGTAGAGCGGCGCCAGGGTCTCGGCGCGCAGCACGATCTGGTCGAAGCCGTAGCCGATCACGCCTCCGTTGATCACGCGCCGCCCGGTGATCTGCTGGAGCTGTGCCGGCCACGTCTGCGGGTCAGCCACCTCGGCACCGAAGGTGAAGGAGTCGCCTACGGCCAGAATTGGCGCACCGGGTGTCGCGGCCCCGGTGCTGCGCCTTCCGTCGGCCTCGATGGTGATGCCCGGCGCGGCGTGGCCGGCGCGCGGCACATAGCCCAGGCGGTCGTCATGGACGTAGCGGCCGGCATCGCCAGCGGCGAGAACGGTGCGCGCTTCGAGCACGAAGTTCGGCCAGGTGAACAGATAGCCCCAGAACCACACCCGGAGCCCCAGTTCGAGCACGACCAAACCCACCACGACGGCGGCCAGGACCATGGCGATGCGTCCAGAGAGGCTGGGGCGTTGCGCGTCGGGCATATTCATCGTAGCGGCATGCTTTGAAAGGGAGATCGACGTGACACCGGGCGCGCGGGTAGCAGCCACCATAGAACTCCTGGACGAGATCGTCAGCCGTGGCCTCATGAGCGAAAGAGGGCGGCCGGCCGATCTGGTCGCCAACGCCTATTTCCGCAGCCGCCGCTTCATCGGCGGCGGCGATCGCCGCGCCGTGTCCGAACGCGTCTGGAGCCTGCTGCGCCGCTACGGCCAGCTCACCTGGTGGCTGGAGCGCACGCGCCACCCCGACCGGTCGGCACGCGCGATCGTGGCCGCCGACCTGATCCTGGCCGACAGCAACACGCTGGCGCAGGCCGTGGCGATGTTCGATGGCGGCCGCTATCGCCCGCAGCCGCTCGACGAGGCCGAACTCCGCGCGCTGCGCCAGATGGAAGGCCACTCGCTGCCGCATCCGGAGCAGCCCGACTGGGTGCGCCTCAACGTGCAGGAGTGGGTGGCGCCGCACCTGATCGAAGCCTATGGCGAGGCGTGGGGCCGCGAGATCGCCGCCCTCGAGACGCCGCCGCCGGTCGACCTGCGCGTCAACCAGTTGAAGGCCACGGTGGAGCAGGCGCAGGCAGCCCTTGCCCGCGAAGGCATCGACACCGAACCCATGCGCTATGCGCCCAACGGGCTTCGCCTGAAACGGCGGCTCTCCGTCGTGTCGGGCGATGCCTTCCAGGATGGCCTGGTAGAAATCCAGGACGAGGGCTCGCAGCTTGTGGCCGCGTTGGTCGACGCCAGGCCCGGCATGCAGATCGCCGACTATTGTGCCGGCGCCGGCGGCAAGACCTTGGCGATGGCGGCAGGCATGAACAACAAGGGCCGGGTCGTGGCCATGGATGTCTACGAGTCGCGCCTCGACCGCTCGGCCCAGCGCCTGCGCCGCGCCGGCGCCCACAATGTCGAGCGCCGCGCCCTTCAGACCAAGGAGGGCGGCGCCGACAATCGCAAGTGGCTGAAGCGGCACGCCAAGGCCTTCGACCGCGTCCTGGTCGACGCCCCCTGCACGGGCACGGGCACCTGGCGCCGCAATCCCGACGGGCGTTGGACGCTGCGGCCGGAGGACCTGGCCGAGCTGGTGCCCAAGCAGGCCGAGATCCTCGATTCAGCGGCACGCCTGGTGAAGCCGGACGGCGGCCTCATCTATGCGACCTGTTCGGTGCTGCCGGCCGAGAACGAGCACCAGATCGCGTCCTTCCTCGAACGCCACCCCGATTTCGAAGTCGTGCCCGCGGTCGACGTCTGGCGCGACGTGCTGGCGAGCGAACCGCCCGCCGAACTTTCGGCCAGCCCCTATCTCCGCCTGTCGCCGCTGCGGCACGGCACCGACGGCTTCTTTGCCGCCACCCTGGTCCGCAAGCCTGCGCCCGTGGCGGACAAGGCGGAGGTTGAGGAAGAGCAGGAGGCGTCGGCGTGATCCGCATCCGCCGGGCCAGTCGCGGGGATGCCGCGGCGATCGGCCGGGTCCATGTAGAAACCTGGCAATCGACCTACGCCGGCATGCTGCCCGACGCCATGCTGGTCGGCATGTCCGACGTTCGCCAGTCGGCCTGGTGGTCGCGGGTGCTGGCCGACCCCGGCGAGGCACGCGGTGTGTTCGTGGCCGACGACCCGGACATGGGCGTGGTGGGCTTCGGCAGCTGCGGCCCGGCGCGCGACTTGCCTGAGGGACTTGACGGCCGCGAGGTCCGGGTTGGCGAAGTCTACACGCTCTATGTCGAACCCGATTTCCAGAACCTGGGCCTTGGCCGACGCCTGCTCGACGCGCTCTTCCGCCAGCTCAAATCAGACCGTTGCGACACGGTGGTGCTGTGGATGCTGGCCGCCAATCCGACCCGGTTCTTCTACGAAGGCCTGGGCGGCGAGCGGGTGGGCGAGCGGATCGACACCCTGTCGGGCACCGACGTCGAGGAGGTGGCCTTCGCCTGGCGCAGCCTCACCGTCCCCCTGGTCCGCCGCCGGCTGGCCGCCGAGGACTGACCCTTCAAATTCCTCCCTCAAGTTCCTCTCCCCCGCTAGGGGGAGAGGCTAGGTGAGGGGGCGACGCACCTGACCCCCTCACCCAACCTCTCCCCCAAGGGGGAGAGGAGCCTGAAAGAGAGCGGTGAGGGGGCGACGAAGAGGAGGTATCCACACCACCCCGGTTGATGCCCCCGCCCGCGCTGTTTATATCCCCCCATGACCGACCGTTTGCTGATCGTCGATTTCGGTTCCCAAGTCACCCAGCTGATTGCCCGGCGCCTGCGCGAAGCGGGGGTGTACTGCGAAATCCACCCCTTCCAGTCGGTCGACGCCACCAAGATCAAGGAATTCGACCCCAAGGGGATCATCCTGTCGGGCGGCCCGGCCTCGGTGATCGAGGGCGAGGCACCCTCGGCCCATCCCGCGATTTTCACCGCCAAAGTGCCTGTTCTTGGCATCTGCTACGGCGAGCAGACCATGGCCAAGGAGCTGGGCGGCACGGTCGAGAGCGGCCACCACCGCGAATTTGGCCGCGCGGAAGTCGAGGTCAAATCGGGCTCGGCGCTGTTTGACGGTGTCTGGATCCCGGGCGACCGCAAGCAGGTCTGGATGAGCCACGGCGACCGCGTCACCAAGCTGCCGCCGGGCTTCAGCGTCATCGCCACCAGCGAGAACGCCCCCTTCGCCGCCATCTCGGACGAGAAGCGCGGCTACTACGGCGTGCAGTTCCATCCCGAGGTCATGCACACGCCCGACGGCGCCAAGCTCCTGCGCAACTTCGCGCTCAAGATCGCAGGAGCTACCGGCGACTGGACCATGGCGGCCTTCCGCGAGCGCGCCATCGCCCAGGTCCGCGCCCAGGTGGGCTCGGGCAAGGTGATCTGCGGCCTCTCCGGCGGCGTCGATTCGTCGGTCGTGGCGGTGCTGCTGCACGAGGCGATCGGCGACCAGCTCCAGTGCGTGTTCGTCGACCACGGCCTCCTGCGCAAGGACGAGGGGGCCGAGGTCGTCCGCCTGTTCCGCGACAGCTACAACATCCCGCTGGTCCATGCCGACGCGACAGACCTGTTCCTGAAGGCGCTGGCCGGCGTCACCGACCCCGAGACCAAGCGCAAGACCATCGGCGGGCTGTTCATCGACGTGTTCGAGGCCGAGGCCAAGAAGATCGGCGGCGCGCAGTTCCTGGCCCAGGGCACGCTCTATCCCGACGTGATCGAGTCGGTGTCCTTCACCGGCGGCCCCTCGGTCACCATCAAGAGCCACCACAACGTGGGCGGCCTGCCGGCGCGCATGAACATGAAGCTGGTCGAGCCGTTGCGCGAGCTCTTCAAGGACGAGGTGAGGGCGCTCGGCCGCGAACTGGGCCTGCCGGCCGACCTGGTGAACCGCCATCCGTTCCCCGGTCCCGGCCTCGCCATCCGCATTCCGGGCGACATCACCAGGGAGAAGCTCGACCTCCTGCGCGAGATCGACGCCGTTTATCTCGACGAGATCCGCAAGTCAGGCCTCTACGACGAGATCTGGCAGGCCTTCGCGGTACTGCTGCCGGTGCGCACCGTGGGCGTGATGGGCGACGGCCGCACCTACGACCAGGCCTGCGCGCTCCGCGCTGTCACCTCGACCGACGGCATGACCGCCGACTACTACCCGTTCGAGCACGCCTTCCTCGGCCGCGTCGCTGCCCGCATCATCAACGAATGCCGCGGCATCAACAGGGTGACCTACGACATCACGAGCAAGCCACCGGGGACGATTGAGTGGGAGTGAGGAAATGCAACTCAAGTCGAAACGCTTAGAGTCGTGCCGCTAAAAAAACCTCCTTCGCGGACTCTTCGAGAGCGGTCTAGTGAGAATGACCCTCGGCGCCTTTCTGAAGGTCTTCCTACAACTTACGAGCGTAGCCAACTCGCGACACGTGCTCGATTCGAACCGTATGCGAAGCACAAACGAAATCCAGGCGCATATAGATTGAAACCGTATGAAGGCAGTCACGAGGATTCGAGCTACTGCGACGAACATGCAGGCTTTGGTCCCAGCGACATGCCACGTGCAGCTACATTGTTGCGCCGTGGCATCGATGCAGGCCTTTTCGGCAAGAAGTCGAAGAAGGGCGACCCTGGACTATTGTGGTCAGTAGACGACAACGGATGGATCTACGAAGCCCAAATAACCAATCCAGGCTACGCCGTTTATCATGCATATCCTGTGCTTCCCAATGAAGCCATAGCCCGTAAGGTCTTGATGCGCTACGCTGACTACGTTGTGGCATTAGGTGATTCACGTATCAAGGAATCGCTTGAGGCAGCTCGGAGGCGCTACAAGTGAACATTGAAGAGTTCTCGTTAACGGCACAATGGACTACGCCACCCGTGCCAGAAAAGCGGGACGTAGCGCGGATTCGATTGGCCATCGACGGAGACGTCCTCACTCGCATATCGGATTTCGAGCGTAAAGAGGAACGCGACTATGTGCGTGCTTCTGCTGTTTCCCTTGCACTTTGGTTGGCCGACAATTGGTGGCGGCTTAGATACGAGTCTTTGCCGGATGGATCGCCGCCTTCGACCAACTGGCGCTTGCGCCATGAGTTAACCTCAGCGTCGGGTGGAACGGTTTGGCCGCCTATCATGATTCACAGCACCGGTGAGCGGGTGCTTCTAACACCTTCTTATGCTCGCCCTATGGAGCTGGGTGCAATTCGATACGTACTGCCGGAGATTAAATCCATTCTCGGTAGGACCTTTGAGACGGGTTTAGATAGGTATTTCGATCAGGTCCGACAAGCCTGCATGTGTGCTGTCGATGGGAAAGCGTTCGTAGAGCTAGTTGAAACAATCAGAAGAGAGCGAGCAGACCCGGAGGTCGTTAGTTGGCGGCGTACCGAGGCGCGCCTCGGGTATGATCCGGACACAGTCCCGGTAGAATTGATGCATCAGTTCTCGGAACTTGAGGAAGTCGTAGGAGAAGCGGCGATCGACGAGGCTGCGGCGGCGACGCCCGGCAAGCTGGCTGGGAAAGTTCTTCAAGAAACGTTAGAGGCTGCGACTGCTTCGGAAGTCATTGTAGACTTCAGTGCTGCAGATGCGTTGACTTCAGTTGGTCTCCAAGGGGTTGAACAGCCCCCGTGGCAGTTGGGCAAGGAAGCTGCCCAACGCGTGCGGCAAGCGATCGGTAATCATCGTGGTCCAATCCGGACGACGGCGTTTTCCGAGTTGCTTCGAACGAGTCGTGATGTTCTTGGCAAACGCGGAACTGCGAGCAAATTACCTTATTCAGCTAGGCTGCGCTGTAAGGATAGAGAGCATAAAGTCGCTCTTCAATCCGCGAACCAACGGGATAGACGGTTTGAACTATCTTGTGCGCTTGCTGACACTATTTGGGCAAAGTCAGATTTCGGCGTCATTAGTAGAGCTAAGACTGATCGACAGAAGTTCCAGCGGGCATTTGCACAGAACTTCTTGGCTCCCTACGAAGGCGTTAGAGAATACATTGATCCGGAAGACCCAACGAAAATGCAAATTCAACAAGCTGCCGAGCAATTTCATGTTCATCCGAACGTGATTAGTCGTCTTCTAATGCTTGAGAAAGTACTTCCGGAAGAGACATTTGAAGAGCGCCTTGAGGCTGCGTGATTCTTGAATCCGCCGACTTGGTGAGCCGCCATCCGTTCGCCGACCCTCGCAAAAGTCAGGAGTTGCCTAAGTGGCTGACGCCAGCTCGTGTATCGGCTTCTCGATCTTAAGTTTTAGATCTGTGTAGGGGCTGTTCAACAGTATCCGAAGTGCACAGTGTGCCGCTTGCCACTCATAGCGTATGTCGACCGGCTCACGGCCTCTGAGGCGTACGTAGCGGATCACTTCATCCAGGCCCATGGCTTGCTGTTGTTCTGGCTTAAGGTCATTGAGAAGGAATTGGTACGCTGCTCCAATGCGAAGCTTCGCGTCCGCCAGATAGAAGGTGACAGTCCACGGGCGGTTGTTGCGGTCGTCATTGAAGGTTATCGAGTTTGTCGAGAGGAGCTGCTTCAAGAATGCTTCTTGAGCCGTAATCGTCGATTCTAGGTCTCTTCGCTTGTCTGCGAGGAAGACCGCGCGCCACAGAGCGAAGCCAGCCCCTAAGAAGTGATCTATGAGGATTTCTTCCCACCAAGACGGGTACTGCTTGGGAGGACGCTGGCGAAAAAGCTCGTAGAGAGCCAACAGGGTGTGTTGGATTTTCGCCCGTTCATTAATCGCCCAGCGCAGATGCTTGATCTCTTCTTTTCGGCCGAAGTCTTCAGTCACAGCAGAAGTTCCGCGGCTTTTTGGAGCAAGGCAGGAAGGTTGGCTGCGGTAAGACTACCTGCGGCGCTCTCAAGGATCTTGCGCACGCTGCTGGCAGCTTCAGACACGATGTTTTTCGAGGGGGTTGGAGCAATAGCTTGTGCTTCCAGCGTCGCCAGGTCGGCCTTGAGCTGAGGCTGATCGGTAGCAGGCACCTTGTCGACCAAGGCCCGGACCTCTTTGACGAATGCCTTCAATACCTCCACGTCGATGGGCTTGATAGTGAAGGTCTGGTTGGCGCCGGGGCTCGCTTGCTGTATTTGGCTTTGTTGCATGCTGTGAACGACGGTCATGTTGGTCGCGCTGTACGACGGCCCCATGGCAGCCTTAGCCTTGGACTGCTCTTCACTCGAAAAGGTCATTCCTTCGCCAAGCACGCCCGCCTTCTCCAGTTTCAGGGCGCGGTCGAGGATGAGGTTCTTCACCGTGTCCAGGATGGCAGAAAAGCTTGCCTCAGAAAGGTGGAGGCATGGACGCGTCATGCCATACGGAAGGTTCTTCTGGAGATCGTTTGTAATCTCCGTCGGCAAGTTCAATAGGAGATAGTTGTGGTCTGCTTGATTCTCCAGCAAGCTTTCTATTCTGCTTACAGGATCGGAGATTGGCCGAAGGCAAAAGCTGTCAGCGGTTTTGCTATCTGCGAAGCCCATGTCCTGCCAGCCGTAGCGGACGTGGTGTGCGCGAAGGACACCTCGGACTTTGCGATACTCAGGAACGTCTTTCAGCTTCTTGTAGCCATTCATCTCCAGATCGACCCAGTTTTCGAAATCGGGAAGATCAAGCTTGCGTGCGACAACAAAAGCCATCCGCAGCAGGTCGGATGCTTTCGAATCCTTGGCGAGAGCTGCTTCCTGAAGTTGCAATACGAGCGATGCCATCGTTCTTCCTGTTGGGGCAGGTAAAAGGCCCCACGTGGGCCTTATAGCGTAAATGGAGGTGGATTGTTGCCTGCCAGCGTCATCAATGCTGCATGGCTGTCGCTTTACTGAAGTCTCTAGCTGGGGCCGGTCAGGAACCTCCAGAGCTTGTCTCGTTCGACATCGTCGCTTTCGATCGTGGTCACGAGGTTTCGCCGCGAGCAACCTCGAATTCTTGGAAGTACGATGCTCGCGAATTCTGACTGTGGCGGTTTGATCATTGCTGACGTAGGCGGATCGATGACATCCAGTCCATTGGGATCAACGATAAAGACTTCAAGGCCCTGGTTCATGTTTACCGCGTGCGCAATCGCATTGTTGATATGATTGTCTCGAAAGCTGTAGCCGACGACCATCAGCCTGCAAGCTGGAATGCGAAGCTGATCCTCAAAGAAGCGAAAATTCCAATCGAGCAAGGCAGATTTTCGAATGCCGATGAATTTGTTGCCACCAACGATCATTACGTTGCCTTCAGGTGTACGCCAGTTACTTGAGCCGTGGAGCTTGATGTAGGGTTGGTATTCGTTTGGAATCGTTGGAGTAGCGCCATCAGGTTCTAAATCTCCCCAGTATGGCTTGATTTGATCTCGCGGCCTTAAGCCTGGAATTACGGCCCCCTTCCAATGTCGGGTGCCATATGTTTCCATTTTTGCGATATCTGGCGAAACGTAATGCGCTTCGAGAAGCGTGTCTTGGTTGAGTGTGAAGATGGCGTCAAAGCGCGTCAGAAATTGCGGCATGCCGATCCGAAGTCGTGCGTTGTTATCGCCTAAAAAGGGATTGAATTTCGCTCGGCTGAGGCCGCTGTTCATTTGACCGAACATTTCTTCGATAGCCTTCATGAGGTTATCGAGCTGAGGGTCGGGCGTTTGCGAGTGAGCGACACGGGTTTGCAGAAAATCTAGGGCTGCTTCGAAACCTTTCGTCCGATAGGACAAGAGAAGGGATCGAAGCTGATCGTCCACATGTGATGATCCCAAAAGAAACTCAAATACCTCGTCGGCCAACCAGCCACCCCAATTGCGACTAAAGCCAGCGCCTAGCAGCAAAATTCTGGGCGTCATGGGATGCTCAATCCCTCGTGAGAGGACAATCGGCCGCAAGACCGTATGCGACTGTGGCTTGCTTTGCCGCGTCTTTCCAGCCAGCAACGCCCCCATGATTCGTCTCGATAACATCAGCAAGCAGAACGGCCATCAGATCCTGTTCATCGACGCGTCGATGGGCATCCAGAAGGGGGAGAAGGCGGGGCTTGTCGGGCCCAATGGCGCCGGCAAGACGACGCTTTTCCGGATGATCGCCGGCGAGGAAGGGCCCGACGACGGCCAGGTGACGATCGAAGCAGGCATGACGATCGGCTATTTCAGCCAGGATGTCGGCGAAATGTCGGGCCGGAGCGCCGTCGCGGCGGTGATGGATGGCGTCGGGCCGGTGAGCGACCTGGCCATCGAAATGGCCCAACTCGAGGCCGCGATGGCCGATCCGGAGCAGGCAGATAACATGGACGCCCTCGTCGAGCGCTATGGCGTGGTGCAGGGGCGCTTTCAGGAGCTGGATGGCTATGCGCTCGATGCGCGGGCGCGCGAGGTGCTGAGCGGTCTCAGTTTTAGCCAGGAACGCATGGACGGCGACGTCGGTCTTCTTTCCGGCGGCTGGAAGATGCGCGTGGCGCTCGCCCGCATCCTGCTGATGCGGCCCGACGGCATGCTGCTCGACGAGCCCAGCAACCATCTCGATCTCGAGAGCCTGATCTGGCTGGAGGACTTCCTCAAGAACTACGAAGGCGCGTTGCTGATGACGTCGCATGACCGCGAGTTCATGAACCGCATCATCGGCAAGGTCGTGGAGATCGACGGCGGCTCGCTCACCACCTATTCGGGCAACTTCGATTTCTACGAGGTTCAGCGCAGCGTCGGCGAGAAGCAGCGCCAGGCGCAGTTCGATCGCCAGCAGGCGATGCTGGCCAAGGAGATGAAGTTCATAGAACGCTTCAAGGCGCGCGCGTCGCACGCGGCCCAGGTCCAGAGCCGGGTGAAGAAGCTCGACAAGATCGAGAAGTTGGAACCGCCCCGGCGTCGCCAGTCCGTCCAGTTCGAATTCCGCTCCCCGCCACGCTCGGGGGACGATGTCGTGAGCTTCAGGGGCGTCCACAAGGCCTATGGCACGCAGCCGATTTATACCGGGCTCGATTTCCGCCTGCGCCGCCAGGAACGCTGGTGCGTCCTGGGCGCCAACGGCGCGGGCAAATCCACGCTGCTGAAGCTGGTGGCGGGCGAGACCGAGCCCGACCAGGGCAGCGTGACCGTCGGCAGCAGCGTCAGGATGGGCTATTTCGCCCAGCACTCCATGGACTTGTTGGACGGCGACGATACGGTTTTCGAATCGCTGGACGACTCCTTCCCGCAGGCCGGCACGGGCGCGCTGAAGTCGCTGGCCGGTTGCTTCGGCTTCTCCGGCGACGATGTCGAAAAACCCTGCCGCGTGCTGTCCGGCGGCGAGAAGGCCCGTCTGGTCATGGCCAAGATGCTGTTCGATCCGCCGAACTTCCTGGTGCTCGATGAGCCGACGAACCATCTCGACATGGCGACCAAGGAGATGCTGGTCGCGGCGCTGGCGGAATTCGAGGGCACCATGCTGTTCGTCTCGCACGATCGCCATTTCCTGGCCGCGCTCTCGAACCGTGTCCTGGAACTGACGCCCGAAGGTGTTCACCAATACGGCGGTGGCTACACTGAATATGTGGCCAGGACCGGCAAAGAGGCGCCGGGGCTGCATCCGGGGGCGTAAGCGGTGCCGCCCTCCGGGCGGCGACTCTGATTTAAGCGGAGCCGCCCAAGGGCGGCGAGTCATTCCGTTGTTTTAAGTGGGGCCGCCCAAGGGTGGCACTCCGTCGTCTCGACCGAAGCGCGTAGCGCGAAGCGGAGAGACCTTCGCTCCACCATTGGCCGGCTTTTCGCTGAGACAAGGTCTCTCCACTCCGCGCCTTCGGCGCTCCGGTCGAGACGACGGAGGGCGGGGGAGGGGTGAGGCTTGTCCGCCCCTTGACGAACGATGGTGAGATCATTATTTAGCTAACATGTTAATTAACAATCTGGCTAAATAAATGACACCCGACCCTCTCAGCGCGACCCTGTCCGCCCTGGCCGACCCCACCCGCCGCGCGATCCTCGCCCGGTTGAGCCAGGGCGAGGCCACCGTGAACGAGCTCGCCGAGCCCTTCGAGATTTCGCTGCCCTCGATATCGCGGCATCTGAAAGTCCTGGA
This sequence comes from bacterium, assembly GCA_029946075.1. Classification (GTDB taxonomy): domain Bacteria; phylum Pseudomonadota; class Alphaproteobacteria; order Rhizobiales; family Xanthobacteraceae; genus Bradyrhizobium. The sequence continues at coordinate 21,601 of JAQSDT010000662.1, forward strand.
GGGCGCCGGCCTCATCACTCGGGGGCGTCACGCGCAGTGGCGTCCGTGCAAGCTGGAGACCAAGCCACTGAAAGAAGTCGATGGCTGGCTGGAGAGGTATCGCAAGTTCTGGACGGGAAGCTTCGACCGCATGGACACGCTTCTTGCGGAGATCACCAAGGCGCCGGCGAAAGGGAGGAAGCAGTGAGCACGCTTCGCGACGACGAACTTCTGATCGATCGGGAATTCAACGCGCCCGTACCGCTCGTTTTCCGGCTTTGGGAAAGCCGCGATCACATGCTGCGGTGGTGGGGGCCCGAGAAATTCACGGCGATCGAGCTGGACTGGGAGCTGACACCCGGCCGTGCGTGGCGCGGCGCCATGACGTCGGCGCAATACGGTCTGTCGAGGTTCAGCGGTGTCGTCCGCGACGTCGAGAAGAACAAGCGCATCGTCTTCACGTTCCAGTGGGACGAGGAGTCCGGTCGGGACCGCGACACGCTCGTGACCGTCAGCTTTGCCGAAAAGGACGGGAAGACGGTCCAGACGTTTCATCAGACCCCGTTCTCGACGGTCGAGACCCGCGACAGCCACATCGGCGGATGGAATTCGCTCTTCAACAAGCAGCAGATCTACGTCGAGAATTTCGCCGTGGCGGAAGCAAAAGGATTTCACGCATGATCACGCTCACGACATACGAATGGGTTCCGGATTTTGCCGCGCCGCTGATGCGCGCCTTCCGCGTCCGCTGGGCGCTGGAGGAGGCGGGCCTGCCCTATAACGTTCGCACGGTGGTGCTGGGACCTGAACAACGATCGCCGGAGCATCTGGCGCGCCAGCCGTTCGGGCAGGCGCCTGCCATCGAGGAAGACGGCCTGGTCCTTTTCGAGAGCGGCGCAATTGCCCTCTACGTGGCGGAGAAGAGTGAGAAGCTGCTGCCCAGGGATCGTATCGAACGCGAGCGTGCCACCGCGTGGGTGTTCGCGGCGCTCAATTCGGTGGAAACCTGGATCCAGCAGCTCGCAAGCCTCGACTTCTTCCATGCGAAGGAAGAATGGACGAAGGAGTGGCGTCCCCAGATCGAAAAGCTGGTGCGGGATCGCCTGGAACTGCTGGAGAAAGCACTCGACGGGAAGGACTACCTCGAAGGAAAGTTCACCGTCGGAGACCTGATGATGGCCGACGTGTTGCGCATTCTCGATCACACGAAGATTGTCGATGCCTATCCGGGTCTCAGTGCCTACAAGCAGCGCTGCCAAGCGCGGCCGGCATTCCAGCGGGCCATGAAGGCGCAGATGGAAGGGTTCAAGAAAGCCGCTTGAGGGCGCCGCAGTGATGCTTGCACTGCCAGCATCTGCTCACGTGGATGTGATGTGCAGATTCAGCAGGAAAATGCTATTGCTTCTGGCAGACTGGCGGTTGGACCGCGCCGGTCCTTCCACATAAGCATGACCCGCCCGCGCACGCCGCGGGTTTGACACGTCTCATAGTCGACACTTGAGCGGAGGGTGGAGCTTGCCTCGGATGGTGCGTCACGCCAGGCCGACTGAGTCCGGTTAAAAGCCCGTCCCAACCGAGCACCGATAACGTCGGCATGACACATGTCGGAACGGACGCATCGCGCTACCTGTCACAGGTGCGCCGGGCTGTGACATCAGAAGAAGAAACCACGTCTGAAAAAGCCCGTGAAACAGGGCTCGGCCCGGACTCCGGGCGTGTCACTGTCACAACATTTGTCTCAACTTGGTGTGACACGCGGGTGTGACACGCGGGGCTCTCCGGCGTGCGGAGAGCCGGCGGATCAGGCCTTCAACTGCCGGGCGATGAATTCCTTGACCGTGGTGCGGGCCTTGTCGGTCTGCGGGCCGGGCACGGCGACCCATTCGTGGGTCGAGTCCTCGAACAGGCGATAGTCGC
>JAQSDT010000663.1 GCA_029946075.1 bacterium
GTCAGGCGAAATGTGTGGCCGGGCCGGTTGATCCGGATCTGGTCGCCGATCACGAGCGCCGCCAGCAGCGCGAGCAGCCCGAACCACTTGAAAAAGATGCTTTCCCTCACCGCGTCCGCCATAGCCGTTTCATGTCCGCTTGGCACAATGGGTGCGCAGCGTCAAACCGGCGCGATGGCGCCGCTTGATCCGGGCCGTGTTTTCGCGACAGACTGGCGGAGACATATTGTGCGAGAAGGAATCAAAGCGTGACAGCTCCGAGTGACGATCGTCTTCAGGCCCGCACGGATCTGGCGTGGGCGATCTCGGTCGGCGGCATCGGCGTCGTGCTGTTCGCCGCGTTGCTGCTGTTCACCTGGGTGTTCGCCGCGACGATCTTCCTGATCTTTTCCGGCGTCCTGCTCGGCGTCGCCCTCAACGCGATGAGCAATCTGCTCGGGCGCGTGGTGCGGCTACCGCATTCGCTGCGGCTGACACTGGTCTGCCTTGCGGCTGCCGGCATGCTGTCGGGGATCGTCTTCCTCGGCGGCAGCACCATCGCCCAGCAGACCACCGTACTGACCAATACGCTCAAGTCGCAGCTCGTGAACGTGAAGGCGTTCATGGAGCGCTACGGCATCGACACCAGCATTTTCGATTTCGGCAACCTGACGCAGCAGCCGGAATCGACCGAGCCGGCCGCCCCTGCGCCGTCTCATTCGCTTCCCAGCGCCGGCACGATCGCCTCCAGCGGCGGCGCCATCTTCAGCCAGAGCCTGAAACTGATCCTGGGAACGGTGAGCGCGGTCGGCAACTTCTTTATCGTGCTGTTCCTCGGCATTGCCTTCGCGACCCAGCCCGGCGTCTACCGCGCCGGATTGCTGTTCATGGCGCCGGCCAGGCACCGCGCGCGGGCGGAGGTGATCGTCGACCGGATCGGCCTGACGCTGGAGCGCTGGCTGATCGCGCAGATCATCACCATGATCGCGGTGTTCCTGGTGACCTGGATCGGGCTTGCCGTGATCGGGATCCAGAGCTCGTTCATCCTCGGCATCCAGGCCGGGCTGCTGGCGTTCATCCCGACGGTGGGCGCGATTCTCGGCGGGGTGATCGTTACGCTGGCGAGCCTCGCCTCCGGATGGGTGGCGGGCCTGTCGGCCTTCATCCTGTTCCTCGGCGTGCACGCGCTGGAGAGCTACGTGCTGACGCCGATCATCCAGCGGCAGGCGCTGGATATCCCGCCCGCCACGCTGTTCGCGTTCCAGATCCTGCTCGGCGTCGTGTTCGGGATCTGGGGGCTGGCGCTGGCGCTGCCGCTGATGGCGATCGCCAAGGTGATGATCGATCACTTCAAGGCGGAAGAATCCGCGCCGGGCACGACGATCACCGCCTGAACGGGATCAGCCAGCCGAAGTCAGCACCGTCTCGGTGTGCTCGACCTCGGGCGGCGCGGCAAAATATTGCCCGACCAGCCCGCGCCAGGCAGTGAAATCTTCCGAGCCGCGGAAATCCACGGTGTGGTTTTCCAGCGTCTCCCACTGCGCCATCAGCCGGTAGCGCTGCGGCTTCTCGATCGACTTGTGCAGTTCGAAGCCCTTGCCGCCCCTGGCGCGGAGAAACAGCGGGCGCGCCTTGGCGACGGCCGCCTCAAAATCCTTCTCGGTACCGGGCTTGACGTCGATTTGTGCGATTTCGGTAATCATCTGGGTTCGCCTTCTCGTGAGGAGAAGCGTGTCTAACCCAGGTCAGCGCAAAGAAAAAGGTCAGCCGAGCAGCAACGCCGTTCCGGCCACGATCACCGCGCAGCCGACGAACATGATGGCAGGCCAGCGCGTTCTGCGCTGATCGTAACGTCCCTGCGCGCGACGCTCGGAGATGAGCGCCATCTCGAATTCTTCCGAGGAAGAGAACATGCAGGCAAATCCGCCGCGGGCCGAAGTGGCCGCCGCTTCGAGCGACATCAGGGCGGCTTGCGGGGTTCGTCTGCGAGATGAGTCCATACGTGAATAATATGGACGGAATGGTAAATGCGAAGTTACCGGGAACTCTTGCGCGGAGAATCTCCGCACAAACGCAATGGATGAGAAAGCCGGACTATCTCTTTGCTCGCACGCGATTTTGCCGGTTAGCTCGCGGCCGGTGCCGGACGGGCCGGCGTCGCAACACCCGCAGTCTTTTTGCGCCAACGCTCCAGCGACAGCGGCAATTCTTCCGCGGCCTCGACGCGATTCCGTCCGGTGCGCTTGGCCTGGTAGAGCGCGGTGTCGGCCGCCGCCAGCAAGACATCGAGTTCGGTGCCGGCCGGTCCACCGGCGACGCCGATGCTGACGGTGGTATCGACCGGACCTTCCTCACATTCGATGCCGGAACCCTCGAACGCCTCGCGGACGCGCTCGGCGACCAGCACGCCCTCCTCCAGCGCGCAGGGAAGCAGCGCGGCGAACTCCTCGCCGCCGATACGTCCCGACAGGTCACTGATCCGCAGATTGTTCACGACGACGGTGGAGAACAGTTTCAGGATCTCGTCGCCGGCGGGATGGCCGAAGCGGTCGTTGATGCCTTTGAAGTGGTCGATG
>JAQSDT010000664.1 GCA_029946075.1 bacterium
CTGATGTGGCTCGGCGAGCAGATCACCTCGCGCGGCATCGGCAACGGCATCTCGCTGATCATCCTGGCCGGCATCGTTGCCGAGCTGCCCTCGGCGCTCGCCAACATGCTCGAGCTCGGACGGCAGGGCGCGCTCTCGACCGGTCTGATCCTGGTCGTGATCGTCATGGCGGTCGCCGTGATCGCCTTCATCGTGTTCATGGAGCGCGCGCAGCGCCGACTCCTGATCCAGTATCCGAAGCGCCAGGTCGGCAACAAGATGTTCGAGGGTCAGTCCTCGCATCTGCCGCTCAAGCTCAACACCTCGGGCGTGATCCCGCCGATCTTCGCCTCGTCCTTGCTGCTGCTGCCGGCGACGGTTGCGAACTTCAACGCGGGCAAGGGGCCGGAATGGTTCCAGTGGCTCAACACCCAGCTCAGCCACGGCCGTCCGCTGTTCCTGTTCCTGTATCTGGCGCTGATCGTGTTTTTCGCCTTCTTCTACACGGCGATCGTGTTCAACCCGACCGAGACTGCCGACAATCTGAAGAAGCATGGCGGCTTCATCCCCGGCATCCGTCCGGGCGAGCGCACCGCCGAATATATCGACTACGTGCTGTCCCGCGTCACGGTGCTCGGCGCGATCTATCTGGCGATCGTCTGTCTCATTCCCGAAATCCTGATTTCCTACGCCTCGGTGCCGTTCTACTTCGGCGGCACGTCGCTGCTGATCGTCGTCAGCGTGACGATGGATACGGTGGCGCAGGTGCAGGGTTATCTCCTGGCCCATCAGTACGAAGGGCTGATCAGGAAATCCAAGCTCAAGGGCCGCCGCCGCTAATCCTGCGGAAGCGCTGCGGTCATAGTTCAATAAGGGTGTGCGGCGTTTCGCTCACCAAGCCGGGGGGCGAAGTGTCATGAGATTGATCCTGTTGGGGCCGCCCGGCGCGGGCAAGGGCACCCAGGCGCAGCGGCTGGTCAACAAGCACGGCATCATCCAGCTCTCGACCGGCGACATGCTGCGCGCGGCGGTGGCGGCGCAGACGCCGATCGGCCTGCAGGCCAAGGACATCATGGCGAGCGGCGCGCTGGTGCCGGATGAAATCGTGATCGGCATCATCTCCGACCGCCTCGACCAGCCCGACATGAAGAACGGCTTCATCCTTGACGGCTTCCCGCGCACCGTGCCGCAGGCCGCCGCGCTCGATGAGCTCCTGAAGAAGAAGCACATCAAGCTCGACGCCGTGGTCGAACTGCGCGTCAACGAAAGCGCGCTGCTCAGCCGTGTCGAGACCCGCGTGGCCGAGATGCGCGCCCGCGGCCAGGAAGTGCGAATCGACGATACGCCGGAGGTGCTGTCGAAGCGCCTGGCCAGCTACCGGACGTCGACCGAGCCGCTGATTCACTACTATTCCGAGCGCCGCAAGCTGCTCACCGTCGATGGCATGATGACGATCGAGGAGGTAACGAGGGAGATCACCCGGATCCTCGCGGCGCTCTCTGCCCCGAAGCCGAAGGCTGCCACACCGGCCAGGAAGGCCAAGGCAGCCGCCAGGAAGACGGCAAAGCCGGCGGCCAAAAAGGCAGCCAAATCAACCAAAAAGGCCTCCAAGGCGGCCCCGAAGGCCGGGAAAGCGGCCTCCAAAAAGGCCAAGGGGAGGGCCGGCAAGGCCGCTGCGGCGGGCAGGGGCAAGACTGCCGGAAAGGTCAAAAAGGGGGCAAAGAAGGCCGCCAGCAAGACCGTCCGCAAGGCCGCAAAAAAGGGCACTAAAAAGCGAGCTAAGCGGTAGAGACGGTTGACGAAACCGAGTTGAATCCTTTAATAAGCCTCGCATCCAAGTCGGATAGTTTCATGACGATGCCGGGCCCCGAAGTAGATGAGGGGAAGGGCGTCGTGTTCGCGTTTGCGGACACCTGCCCGAGTTAGCAAGAACATAGCCCGGTCCATGAGGGATCGGCGACAGGAGAGAAGTCCGTGGCCCGTATTGCCGGCGTGAATATCCCGACCAACAAGCGCGTGCTGATCGCGCTCCAGTACATCCATGGCATCGGCCAGAAGAATGCGGCCGAGATCATCGAGAAGGTGAAGATCCCGGCCGACCGCCGCGTCAGCCAGCTCTCCGACCAGGAAGTGCTGCAGATTCGCGAAGTCATCGACCGCGACTATCTCGTCGAAGGCGATCTTCGTCGTGAAGTCGGCATCAACATCAAGCGTCTGATGGACCTCGGCTGCTATCGCGGCCTGCGTCATCGTCGCGGCCTGCCGGTGCGCGGTCAGCGTACCCACACCAATGCGCGCACGCGCAAGGGCCCGGCCAAGTCGATCGCCGGCAAGAAGAAGTAATTTTTCGAATCGAAGACAGGAGCGGCGCAGATCGGCGCCGTTCGCTGTTCAGGTGTAGCCGCTGGCATTACGGCGGCGTTTGAGATCACAGGAAAGGTTTTGGAATGGGCAAGGAAGCCACCCGCGTACGTCGCCGCGAACGCAAGAACATCGCCTCCGGCATCGCGCACGTGAACTCGTCGTTCAACAACACCACCATCACCATCACCGACGCGCAGGGCAACACCATTG
>JAQSDT010000665.1 GCA_029946075.1 bacterium
CCGGTCAGGCCGACGACGACAATGAAGATGATGATGACGACGAGGACGACGACGAGTGAGGCGGCCGGGCTGACCCGGCGCTGGCGCCGCTGCGCATCCGCCGCCTGACGCCTTCGCCGAACCAGGCCAGGAAACGCGCCCAGCGCTGGGCATGCCAGTAGAGCCCGGTGTCGATCGTGACCTTGCGGAAGCTGAAAGCTTTCGCCATCGACCATTCATCGCAGGCCCGCTTGACCGGATCCTCGTAGAACGAGGCGATCTTGGTCTCGCTCATGCCTTCGGTCCCCAGCCAGGCGGGGATGTGGACGTTGCAGAGCTGCGTCACGTCGGTGAACACCTTGTCGGTGCCGGTGCCGCTCACGGGGCAGGTGGTCGCGAAGGCATCGCCGACCATGACGATGCCGGGCTGCCGGTAGCCGGTCGAAACATAGAGATCGGCGGGCCGGATTTTTACACCACCAGTGACGCTGTAGTCGCCCGTGATGCGGCGCAGCCGCGGCAGTGCGGCGTTCATGGTCTCGGCCGGCTTGTGGCGCATCTCGCGGAGCCAGGGATCGTCGACCTCGCGATAGGCGAACAGATTGGCCCGCATCCGGCTGCCGACCGGAAACAGCGTCAGGTAGGGGATGCGGTCGCTTGCCCGCTCCGAAAAATAGGTCAGCGCGGGAAAGTCGAAGGCCGGGCGTCCGACCGGCGCGAGATCGAAGCCGATCGAGATCGAGTGACCGGCGCTCAGGATCTGGCGGTCGATGCCGAGGTTACGCCTCAGCCCGACATTCAGGCCGTTGGCCAGCACCACCAGCCGCGCCGAGATCGCTTGGCCATCCGACAGCGTCAGCTTCTGCCGCTCGGCGCTGGTCGAGATGTCGGTCACCTTGCCGTAAACGAGTTCGGCGGGCGAGGGGATTTCGGCCCGGATCGCCATGACCAGCGCGTCGTACATGATACCGAACTGGCGGCTCGGCTTCTTGTCGAGCAGATAGCCGAATCGCGCGATCCAGTTTTCGCCGTCGTGAGTCGCCGATCGCAGCACCGAATCGGCAATTCCGGAGCGGTAGAATCGGTCGATCTGGTCGTCGCCGCTGATCTTTTCGACCCGGAAATCGAACGGATACACCTTGTGCGGATCGATCAGCACGGTCGGAATCCCGGCGCGTCCGAGCATTGCGGCTGCCGTCGAGCCGGCGAGGCCGCCGCCGATGATCGCAATGTCGGTGTACTTCATGGGGATTCCTGGCCGGGGTGCGACATTTTTGCGCTGCCAATGGCAAATAAAGGCTTAGCCGGAGGGCCTGGAGTGCTCCGGAACCGGGAAAATGATGTTTCTGGATATTTTTGCCCGGGTATAATAGGCCGACTCGGCAATATCAGGGCAGGGCGCCATCGGGAATTTTCAGCGTTTGCGAATTCACGCGAAACGCGGAATCTGCAGGTGCCATAGGCATTTCCTGCGATGTGGTTTCGCTTGACTTCACTACCCACCGCTTATAGAAGACGGCCACTTAACGACAGGCGGTGAGCTTCGCCAGCGTCGGAACGGAACACCCTTTCATAATCCTTCTGGCAATTTCTGAAGGGCCTGAACGGGCACCAACCTCGACGAATGCTGCTCAAACGCTGTCGGACATAGCTAGGCAATGCCAGGACGATTTTAGTTCTCCAGAGCACGTTCTCTTGAGAGTGAAACCGGAAGCATGACCTCGAAAGCGGGTTGAACAGCTTGCGCTGATCGGCCCTCACTTGCGGTCCTCTGTGGCGTCGAAGCGCTTTCCGCTCAGCGATGAGTGGTTGGCGCGATTTCGTTTTGCGTGGGTGTTAGTCCACGCAAGGCGGGCCGAACGGAACGGCTAGTTCCGAGAAGAATTTGCGGAGCCATTCAAGGCTTCGCGCGAATAAAGGGTGAAGGCTGACATGCCGACGATCAACCAGCTGATCGCAAATCCGCGTGCGGTGCAGAAGTCACGCAAGAAGGTGCCGGCGCTGCAGCAGTCGCCGCAGAAGCGCGGTGTTTGCACGCGCGTCTACACCACGACCCCGAAGAAGCCGAACTCGGCGCTTCGTAAGGTCGCGAAGGTGCGTCTGACCAACGGCTTCGAAGTGATCGGTTACATTCCGGGTGAGGGCCATAACCTTCAGGAGCACTCGGTGGTCATGATCCGCGGCGGCCGCGTCAAGGACTTGCCCGGCGTGCGCTACCACATCCTTCGCGGCGTCCTCGATACCCAGGGCGTCAAGAACCGTAAGCAGCGTCGTTCGAAGTACGGCGCGAAGCGTCCGAAGTAAGCGGGAACAGATCAGATGTCTCGTCGCCATTCTGCTGAAAAGCGTGAAGTGAACCCGGATCCGAAGTTCGGGAACATCATCATCACGAAGTTCATGAACTCGATCATGTATGACGGCAAGAAGTCTGCCGCCGAAAGCATCGTCTACGGTGCGCTCGCCATGATCGAAACCAAGACCAAGCAGGGCCCGCTGCCGGTATTCGAGCAGGCGCTGGAAAACGTCATGCCGACCATCGAAGTGCGTTCGCGCCGCGTCGGTGGCGCCACCTA
>JAQSDT010000666.1 GCA_029946075.1 bacterium
GTTCGAGTCCGACCGGGGGCACCACCTCTCATTTTCATCTGTGTAACCGTTTGAAATTCCCCACTAATTTTTTTCGGTGGGACACTCTCAGGCGGCGGTGGGACAATTTTACCCGAATTTCTTGCTCTTCATCGCCGATGCCATCCGAAATCGTTTTTGCCTTGAAGCCATTCTGCACGAGCATCCCGGCGGTGATTTAGGTCCGTTGATACGCCGCGATGTTCTTTGTGATCTCGGCACTCGTGCGCGTGCCGTCGTATTCCTTCTTTAGGTTCGCCGCACGCTCCATCACCATGCCGGGAGCGCCTTCAAATCTCCGGGTCTCGGCTACCTCCTTCGTATCCGGTTACGGTGCCTTCTTCCCGAACAGCCACTTGAACATCGCCGTCTCCCCCAGCCCCTAGAAGGGGATGTCATCATCCAGGCCGCTTGCCGCAGGCGCCGGGGCATCACCGGGCAGCGGCAGATTGGTCACGATAAATAGGTTCACGATGTCCTCGCGATCCATGAACATGACCTGGCTCCGCTTCGACGCATCGAGCTTCCCGCCGATCCAGTTGCGCGCGGCCTTTGTGATCTCGCCGCCGGCAACGATGAAGGCGTGATCGACGAGCACGCGGCGGCTCAGTTCAGGATCGAAGATCTCGTGACCGAGCATCATGACGGCCTGATTGTGTATCTCGGCGACGTTCGTATTGCTGCCCTTGGTCATGCCCGCTGCGTCTAGCTTTCCCTTCTTCGCTTGGATGCCGAAGTAGAGAACGTGCTGCGTCGGCAGCATGTACTTCATCCAAATGTCTTTGCCGTACTCAAGCGCCTTGTCCTCGTGACCGGCCGCCGTGATCCTGTGGAACCCAAGCTGGCGGAAGAGGGGCAAGAGCACCTGTTCGATGAGATCGTCTTCCGATGCCTTGTCCAGGTACGCGATGAGCCGGTCGCGCCGTTCGAGCTCTGCTGCGGAAAACGGCCGGTGCGGATTAGGGGACGCGGTGACGACAGTGTTCGTCGCGACATGGCGAAGATGACACTTCTTGTCGGGACCATAAAAAGCCTCGAAGCCCTCCCGCCCGACTGCGGCATTGAGAGCTTTGAGCGCTTCCGGTCGCTCCGGTCCTTCGTTGGTCGCGTCTTCCTGTTCCATAAGGGTCCGGATGACGCGGGCGAATGTGTCTGACGGCGTTCGTGCGTTCTGCGTCGGCTCCTCTAGGATTTGTTCGAGCACTTCTGCGACCCAGCGGTGTCGAGTCCCGCCGCCATGGGTGTAGTCCGTGTCGCAGTCTTGAAAGAACTCCGTTAGCGCGCTGCTGGTCCGATACCGGAAGAAGCGCCGGTCTTCCGGGAAATTGCCACAGATAAGATCGCCGAGCTGGAGCAGACTGCGTTGCTTGAACTTCATCGGCCGTCCTACAGTTTCTCGGGGGCCGGATGCTCCAGGAGCGCGCGGACCGACGCAGCACCACGGATCAGGATGCTCGGGAAGAGGGGCCAGCTTATCATCCGATGCGAGCGCCAGGTCAGGACGAGGACGAGGTAGGTAGGCTTCGGCACAGATACGATGCTCACCTCGAAGGTCCCGCCCGGCTCGATCACTATGTCCATCCGGTCCGTGAGCGCCTGTGTCGCCACATCCTTCACCTCCCAGCCGTCGATTGAGCCGGTCTGGATGGCACCCTGCGCGCCGAACATATGGATCTTCGAGAGTACGAGTGGGTACGTCCCGTTGTTCGTGACCTTGAGCTTGAAATCCGGATCGTTGACGATGGACTTAACCGCTCGGAGCGTCACGGTTGGGCGTGGGTGCAGCAACTTAACAGCCGCAAGCAACGTCGCGAGGCCCGCACCCCAATAGGCGGCCAAATCCCGCGCGGGGATGCCGAAGATGTCCCACATATGACCCCGCTTTGGCGCCCTCCGGTGGCTCCAGGGCGCCCTTTCCGCTATACCAACGAAGGGGGCTGCATGAAAGACTGGTCGCTACTTGTCGCAATAGTTGCCGTCGAGACCTAATGCAGGGCGCGGCGGAACTCTCGCAGGCGATCAGGCGGCATCCGAGAGCCATAGCGTACGGCCTATGGGCGCTCGCGGCTACATACCGCAACGCCATGGGCAACCTCTCGATCGTCCCTGCTAATTCTTCCGGCTGGACACTTTCACCCTGATTTACTGCTCTCCATCGTCGAAGCCATCAGATGCATCGACGACTGCGCGAGCTTGGTCTGGTTGGCCTTGCGCGTGTAGATCTCGGCCTGCTTGACGCTGTCCCATCCGAACATCGCCATGAGCTGATGCGTCGTGGCGCCATTCTCGGCGGCCGTGGTGGCGTCGTACTTCCTGATGCCGTGCGCCGAGCAGTGCGGCAGGCCGGCCTCGTTGCACCATTCGCGGAACTTGTTGCCGAAGCCCGCTACCGAGAACGGCTTGCCGAACTTGGTGGTGATGTAGGCTGCGTGTCCGCAGGCCGTGGCGTCGATGATGGCGCGCAGCTCGGGCAGGATCGGTAGCGCCAGCCGCTTCGGCCCGCCCGGGTTGCCCTTGCGCTCGGCGCCCTTGGT
>JAQSDT010000667.1 GCA_029946075.1 bacterium
GCGTGGCGGCCCTGCGTCAGGTCGAGCAGGCTGTCGCGCGACAGCACGCGGCCGGGCCGTTCGCAGAAGGTGCGCAGCAGGTCGAATTCGGCGCTGGTCATCGCCACGCGCGCGCCTTCGGGATTGCGCAATTCGCGCAGCCGGAAATCGATCCGCCAGCCCGCGAACGACAGCGCGGTCGCGCCTTCGGTGGCGCTGGCGGTATGCGCCGCGGCCTGCCGGCGCAGCACCGCGTTGATCCGCGCCAGCAATTCGCGCGGGTTGAAAGGCTTTGCGAGATAATCGTCGGCGCCCATCTCGAGGCCGAGGATGCGGTCGACGTCCTCGCCGCGCGCGGTGAGCATGATGATCGGCGTCTGCGATTCCGCGCGCACCTTGCGGCACAGGCTGAGGCCGTCCTCGCCGGGCAGCATGACGTCGAGGATCAGGAGATCGACGCGGTGGTCGGTCATGGCACGGGCCATCTCGCGGCCGTCGACCGCCGTGGTGACGTTGCAGGAATTGTTGCGCAGATATTTTGCGATCAGGGTGCGCGTTTCGCGGTCGTCCTCGACGACGAGAATGTTGGGAACGGGCTGGGCCATGACACCTCTTTTGTCGATGATTCGGGCATGGCTGCGAAGGATTTTTGTTTCCGGATGTTTCCGGATGCGGTCCGGCAATACAGGGCAACAGGCGAGCGGCGCGATGAGAAGACCTCGTTAAGGCCGTTAACCCTACGGTCGAGGCATCAACTGCGTACCCGGAATCATCAAACCATCCCCTGACCAGCCCTCGGAGCTATCAATGACCTCGATCTCGGCGGCCTCCATCAATTCCTACCAGTCGCCTCTCCAGAAATTGCAGGACGAGTTGTTGTCCGAAGTGAAATCCGGCGCCATCTCCTCGTCCGACAAGGACGCGCTGGCGGCGGCGCTGACCGATATCGATTCCTCGGTCCAGTCGAGCCGGGCCAGCGACCAGGCCAGCGGCACGCGGCCTTCGCCCGGCGATCTCAAGTCAAAGATCGACGATCTCATCGGCAACCAGGTCTCGTCGGGCAAGTTGACCAGCGACCAGGCCACCGAATTGCAGGGCATCTTCAAGGCCGCTTTCGCCAGCGGTCCCGGTGGTGCAGGTGGCCCCGGCGGCGCGGGCGGCCCGCCTCCGGGCGGCGGTCCCGGCGGTCCGCCGCCGCCCGACGCTTCGTCCTCCAGCGACAACGCGTCCTCGTCCTCCAGCACGGGTTCGATCGAGGATATCCTCAAGCAGTTCCTGGAAACGCTGCAGGAGCAGGCGTCGGCTTCGTCCTCAAGCTCCTATGGCGCAACCGGGTCATCGAGCAGCACCGGCACCTCGTTCTCCGCACTGCTGATCGACTATCAGAGCTGATCTTTCTCGCGAGGCGAGGCGAGTTGCAGCCATCCTTTCGGAAACGGAAGGATGGCTGTCGTATTTCGCGACGCCGGAACCGGCCGCCGCGTGCAGCGTTGATTCCTGCATTCACGCGTGGAGGGTTCAATGGCAATCGACGTCTTGACCAAACCGCATCAGCTGGTCGCGAGCGATCGCGTCGAAGGCACCGCAGTACGCCGGCCGAATGGCGACATGATCGGCCACATCGAGCGGCTGATGATCGACAAGATCACCGGCAAGGTGTCTTACGCAATTTTGAGTTTCGGTGGCTTCCTCGGCATCGGCGCCGATCTGCTGCCGCTGCCGTGGGGACGGCTGCGCTACAACATCAAGTTCGAAGCCTACGAACTGGACATTGCCGACGAGGAACTGAAACGCGCGCCGTCGTTCCGCGCCGACAAGGATTTCGACTGGGGCGACCGCGTCAAGGAAGAGGAACTGCACCGCTTTTACGGCATGCCGCCGTATTGGGGCGGCTTCTGACCGTCTCGATGCTTCGTTGCCGCAGTCCTGTCGTTGATGCGCTGCACGTCGATTTTTCATGGTGCAGCGCATCCTATCTTGCGCGCGCATCCCGATGTTAGGCTGTCCTTGCGGCAGGCGCTCCCTGCGTCCTGCTTGACAGCAACGGGAGGACGACATGGCTGAGAGCGTCTACAAGGTCATCGAGCTGATCGGCACCAGCAAGGAATCCTGGGAAAAGGCCGCTTCGGCGGCGATCACCCGCGCCGGCAAATCCCTGCGCGATTTGCGCGTCGCCGAAGTCGTGCAGCTCGATCTGCAACTGGACGCCAAGGGCAAGGTCGAAGCCTACCGCGCCAAGATGAAAGTCTCGTTCAAGTTCGAGGGGTAGTGGCCGTCCTGAACCGTCATTGCGAGCGTAGCGAAGCAATCCATGTCTCAGCGAAACAGATAGATGGATTGCTTCGTCGCTTCGCTTCTCGCAACGACGGAAACTGATGCTTCGTTCTGCTCACAGCGCCGGCAGCGTGCTCACATGGACGTTGATGGCGCCTTCCGCTTCCGCGATTACGCGCAGCGTCTTTGAATCGAAGGCGATGTCGGCGAGCCGCAATTTGGTGATCTCGGCGGAGACGCGGATGCCGTCCTCGTTCTTCTGGAAATCGGCGATCACA
>JAQSDT010000668.1 GCA_029946075.1 bacterium
AACCGCCGAAGCGACGGCAGCAGCACGGCACCCAGCGAGTTCTTGACCAGCGAGGCCGCGATGAACGGTACGATGCCGACCAGCCACGCCTTTTCCACGCCGAGTTTCATGCCAAATGCCAGCCAGCCAAAGCCGGCGGCCAGGATGATGAGGTGTCCGACCGCCATCGCCACGAACAGGCGCGGCACGGTGCGATCCCAGCCGCGCTCGCTGAGCCAGCCGGTCGCGAAGGCCGCGAGGATGAAGCCGAACAGATATCCGGCGGTCGGGCCGGCCAGCGGGGCGATCCCGCCGACGGGACCGGCAAATACCGGCAGTCCAAGCGCACCTTCGGCCAGCCAGGCCACCACCGTCGCCGCCCCGAGCCGCGCGCCATAGGCCGCGCCGATGACCAGCACCGCCAGCGTCTGCAGCGTCATCGGCACGTGAGGCAGCGGCAGGTTGACCTTCGACGACAACGTCAGCAGCGCCGTTCCCAGCGCGATCAGGATCGCGCTGCGCAGCGCGCCGGACAGCCCATCGGTCCGCTGCGGCCACAGAATGGCCGAAAGCAGGGTGTGCGGCGGCGTAACGGTTTCAGACATGGTGTTGACGGACATGGATGACCTTTCCCCGATGGATCGTTGGCTGAGCGGAATGCCGTGACTGAGACGCCGGTTACTTGCCGAGCCAGCGCGCGATGCGCGTGACCGCTTCGCGTATCTCGTCCGCCGAGCGCGCGTAGGAGAAGCGGATGAAGGCGCGGCCGTGGATCGGATCGAAATCGACGCCGGGCGTTGCCGCCACATGCGCCTTCTCCAGCATCTGGCTGGCGAATTCGAAACTGTCCGAGGTGAAGTCCGAGACGTCGGCATAGAGATAGAACGCACCATCGGCCGGCAGGAATTTGGTGATACGGGCTTTCGGCAGTCCCTCGATCAGGATACGGCGGTTCTCTTCATAGCCGCGCTTGATCGTTTCCATTTCCGCCGCGCCCTCGAATGCGGCTTCGGCCGCGATCTGCGACAGCGTCGGCACCGAGATCGACAAATTCTGCTGCAGCCGTTCGATCGGTCGCACCAGGGGTTCCGGCACCACCATCCAGCCGACCCGCCAGCCGGTCATGCAGAAATATTTCGAGAACGAATTGATCACCAGCACCTGCGGTGAAAGCTGCGCCGCGGTCACCGCCGGAAACGCGTAGTCGAGGCCATGATAAATTTCGTCGGAGATGAAGCGGATGCCGGCGCCCTCGGCGGCATCGATCAATCCCGCCAGCGCCTCGCGCGACATCATCGTTCCCGTCGGATTGGCGGGACTGCCGACCAGCACGCCCTTCAGCGGCGTCTTGCGATGCGCCGCCAGCAAAGCCTCGCCGGTCAGTGCGTGGCGCGTCTGGCTGGACGTTTCGATCAGCACCGGCTCGCAGCCGAGCGCGGTGAGGATGTGCCGGTACGGCGGATAGCCGGGCACGGTGACGGCGACACGATCTCCCGGCTCGAACATCGACAGGAATGCGAGAATGAATCCGCCCGACGATCCCGTCGTCACCACGATGTGGTCGGGATCGACGGTGCAGCCGTAAGTATCGCGATAATGCCGCGCGATCCGCGCACGCAGCGACGGCATGCCGAGCGCCGAGGTGTAATCGATGCGCGCCTCGTCGAGCGCGGCATGCGCCGCCGCGAGTGCGACCTTCGGCGCCGATGCCGCGGGTTGCCCGACTTCCATGTGAATGACGTGGCCGCCGGCCGCTTCGATGCGCGCCGCGGCCGCCATCACATCCATCACCATGAAGGGCGGAACATCGCTGCGTGTCGACGGGGTCAGCAGCGCCTTGGCGCGGTCTCTAAGTGTCGCTTCGAGCATCACTATTTGCTATCTGGGCAGGCGCAGTCCCGAATTCAGGTTCCTGAACCGGATACCGCCCCATACTGGCCGTATTCGATGGCTTGTTATAGCCTTTTCATGCGAAGCGATATGGGAAGAATTGCTCCGACCGAATCCGCTTCGCCAATCGCCAAAGACCGCTCATGCTGCTTCGTTTCACTATCCGCAAGACGCCCTTGAAGTCGGCTGCGCCGAGATTGGTAGCGCTAACGACCGCGGTTGCGCTTGCCGTGACGCCGATGGCAGCGATGGCACAGGGCGGGATGCCCGTCATCCGCGACGCCGAGTCGGAGCAATTGCTGCGCGACTACACCCGCCCCATCCTGCGCGCCGCCGGTCTGGAAAAACAGAACATCCAGATGGTGATCATCAATCAGGGCGTCTTCAACGCGTTCGTCGCCGACGGCCGCCGCATCTTCGTCAACTACGGCGCCCTGCTGCAGTCCGAGACGCCGAACCAGATCATCGGCGTGATGGCGCACGAGACCGGGCATCTGGCCGGCGGGCACCTTTCCAAGATGCGCGAACAGATGGCGGCGGCGCAGACGCAGATGATCATCGCGATGCTGCTCGGCGCGGGCGCGATGGTGGCCGGTGCAAAGTCCGGCGGCAGCGGCAGCGGCCTGTCCAACGCCGGCGCTGCGATGTTCTCCGCCC
>JAQSDT010000669.1 GCA_029946075.1 bacterium
CCACGTCTGATACGCAGTCGAAGATGTCGTGCCCGGTGCGTCGGAGCTATAGATCGTCTGCCCCAGCTGAGCGAGGCCGCCGGCGTTGTAGATCGATTGCGAACCGGTGAGGGCCGTGCTGCCGCGGTACAATTTGACCACGGCGCCCTTGTTCGCGATCGTTTGCCCAAGCGGAGCACGAGCCGTCACATTGATGAGGCTGGAGGCCATTGTCGGCGAGATACTCACCGACTGGCCGGTCGCCAGAAATGTCGGCGTCGTGCACGTGCCCGAACAGCTGAAGTTTGTAGACCACGGGCTCGAAATCGATTGGATGACTACTCCAGGTCGCGGTACGCCGGGGCCGAACATTTGAATTCGGGTTGGCCCGGATGCCCAGGTCCCCGCCGTCGTCAGACCTGAACCCCACTCCATGAAGCCAGCAATCCGCATCGCTTTCGACGACAGGGCAGACGGCGTGTAGAACACTCCAGCCGACGTCGCGCCCGCACAGGCGGCGCAGGCCGTTGTTGATTGCAGGAGATGTTCGACGAGAGGATAAATCTGGCCGGAGGATGTGGACTGTTTCGACAGCCCGAGCGCGACAGTGCCGGCGTTATTCCATGCGGTCACCCACAGCAAAAACGGCGTATTGTTCGCTGTTCCGAGTGTGCTGCCGGAATTGAAGACAACTGCCGTGGCCGCCGTCACCGCGACGGCAGTATAATCGCCGGTAGCAAGCGTCGCGCTCCTGAACGATATCCAGCACGGAACGGAAGCCGACGGATCGGCACCAGACTGTGTCTTGAGAGAAACCGTGAGGTTGTTGCTGGCGACGGACGCCGCGAGCGTGCAGTTCGTGAGAGCATTTGCGTCGAGATAGGAATTGATCGTACCCGACGTCGTGATAACGCCGCCCGACAAACCGACACCGGCCGTGACTGACGTTACACTGCCGCCGCCACCACCACTTCCCGGCGTCGTGATCGCGCGCCAGCGCTGCGCCGTCGCGTCATACCTGACGGTGATCGAGGTGTTCGTCGCCAGTGTCGTGTCGGCGCCAAACAGGAAGCGGTTCGCGGCCGTCGATGCGGCGTCCTGGTTGGTCAGGATCGCCGAGAACGATCCGACGTTGTGGATGATGCGAAGCGCGCCCTCGACCTGACCACACGACAGTCCCGTGATGTTGCGGGAAGCATCCGTCGAGATCCGCAGCACCTGGCGCGAGGCGCAGGTGTTGGTCCCGTCCGTCGCCGTGTAATTGTTCTGGTTCGACGTGACTTGCGTCGCCGTCACGAATGACGACAGCTTGAACAGCGACGTTCCAGACCCGTCCTGCGTCAGCGCGGCGCCGCACCAGGCGAACGTCAGCGCAAGCGCGAGGATGCCCCGTAGCTTCATGGTGTTTTCCTTAAGATGGAGATCGATCAGTAAGCGCCGGATCCGTCCGGCAACGGGGTCAGCCTGATATTCCCGCCATTGCTCTCGATGATGCAGGAATAGTTCACGACCGCGAGCTGCGACTGGCCGACGGACGGCGTGACAGTGATCTTGTTGACCTCCGCATCACCCTTCCCGTCAGCAATCATCAAGGGGTTGACGCGCTGCGACCAGTCAACTGTGATCGTGAACGGCGCGCCGACGGCCTGCTTGACGATCAACACGTCGTCGGTCGGTAGCGCCGCATAGGGCGAGGCGTACACGCCGACGCCAGTCAGAACCTTTGTGATCTTGGCCGCGCTGGCGATCGTCGAAATCGGAACCATCGAGACGGCGTTGGTGATGGCATTCCATGCCAGCACGTAGGTGTTCGCAGGGTCAGCGACGATGGGAGTTTTCGCCAGCGCAGCAAAGTTGGTCTGGACAGTCCAGACTCCGTTGGTTTTGCTGATGACGATAAGGCCCGCGCCCTTGACTTGGGCAGGAAACGGGGCAGCCGCGTTGACGCGAATGTTGGCAGGCAGCGTCATGGCAGACCATAGGGGTTTGAGTTCGAGGATGGCGCGCTGAAGGCGTTGGTCGAAAGACCGCCGCTCAGGATCGGCAGCTTCCCGATGAACAATTGACGCGTGTCCGCTCCGTCAAACATCGCCATCGAGGCGCCGTATGTCTTGTGCTGCAACTGCGTCATCTGGCTTTGCGGAATCCTGACCTCTACGACGCCGACATCGATGACGTTGATCATGTTGCCGAGCTGCGCCGTGATCAGCGGCGCGCTGTCGCAATATTCGCCGATCTGCGAAGAATTGCCGTAGCCGCTGTCAAAACCGGCGCCGTAACTGCCGCGAATTTCGAAGGCAAAGGCCGAGCCGATCTGACATACCATCGCGCCCGTCGCAGGCGAGTAGCTCGTCACATACCCGTTCATCGTGTTGAGCCCGGTCGCATCCGCTATCCTGACCGGACTGCCGGCCAGGATCCCGAGGCCCAACCCGACGGTCAGCGCCAGAGCCTGCATCTCGTTGCCGAACGGGTAATCCTTGATCGTCAGCGGAGTGACCGACGCAGTGATGATCGTGCCGCACGTCACGGTCCACGCATTGCCAGTGAAGTCGCCGGCAACCGCCAGCGTACGCCCCGAGAAGTCGAATGCCTCGCCCGTATCGTCGTCAAACAACGAGACCGTGCGCAGCAGATCTTCGCGGTTGGTCGTGGCGGGTAGGAGAACCGGCCATGCATACATTGCGCGAGCCCTCCTAAAGCTTGATGTAGATCGTGGCGAGCATCGTCGGCTGGACCGTGCGATGCGCGCCGCCGCTGGTGTTGGTCGAGGTGGAAGAAACGGTTCCAGTCGCCGTGCCCGCCGACGGCTGCTTCGCAACACTGAAACCGGCGGCAATGGAGACAGTCAGTCCATTGTTTGCGCCGCCCTGCCCGACGTTGATCGGCGTGCTATCGCCGGAGTTACCGGCGACCCAGACGTTCGTCGTGACGTTCGCCGTCAGGCTCGGCGAAGCGGTCGAGGTAATCGACGGAATTTGTGCCGCCGTAAGTGTGGTGCTCTCGGATCCGCCCGGTGCGCCCAACGTGGTTGCCGAGGTTCCGAAGAACGATGCAGTCAGCCGCCCAGCGGGGCTGTTTCCCATATCGTCCAGAAAGGCCAGCGCTCGGCCCCGCCAGTCCGGCGTCGCGATCGTTTTGTTCGCGTTGTAATCGTTGAGCGCATTTCCGGTCCGGCCGCCGGAGACGACGAGGTTCGGATCCGTGTTGTAGAGATAGACGAAGGCTGTCTGGGTATCGGCGTTGGCGCGCTCGGTCGCGCCGCTTGAGCCGTTGCCGATCGTGAGCCCATTGCAGCGAACCCAGCCGGAGATGAGACCGGTGCCGTAGCGCCCCTTCAAATCACCTGTCTGTGCGATCGTCGTCGGATCGACCGTACCGCCGCCACCACCGCCGCCGCTCGACGGCCCCAATGCGTACATCGTCGTGTCGATGATGGGCACGCCCGCGGCATCGACCATGCGGACATGAACCAGCCCATCGGCCAGCCAGAACATCGGCACACGGCCCGTCTGGTCGCACGCCAGCTGATTGTTCGGGTTTTGCGTCAGTCCGTAGTCGCTGTAGGAGTTTTGCGGGGATGCAACCGTGCCGGCGACGTAGAAATAGACCTGGCACAGGACCGGATCGCCGTTGACGTCACGCTGCTGGGCCATCGCAATGGGAAGCGTTCCGGCCGCGTTTGCGGGCACCATCGGCGCCAGAACGACCATGCTCAGAATGGCCAGAGCGGCCAATTTAGCTTTGGATATCAGTGGCATAGGATGATACTCTCCCCGTCCTGTTCACAGGCGTGGTTGTCGAGTTCCAGTGATGCAGGTAATTTTCGCGGATGACGCCAGCGCGGAATCAACTCGCCCGAGAGGCCCGGTACGACATCGTCGTGTCGGGCGTCGGAATTGCGCTGTTTTTCGGCTGCCTGCTGTTGCTGCCGAGATCGTGGTTCTGGTTCTATTTTTCGCCGATGGCGGCGTTCTGGATCCGGTATCTCATCGTCCGCAACCGGCGCGATGAAGCCCTACTGCAGGCCGAATTCCTGGCTGGCGGTGGGAGCGGCGCCCCGGGCTGCTATGCTGGCGAGGCCGGCATCTGCATTTCGGATGGCACCCATCATGTTCTTGTTGCGCGAGATCAGCGCAACACCCTTCTGCAACTGCCCCACATCCGACGACGTCAATAGCTTCGCAACGTGCTTCGCGACGTTGTCGTCGATCACGCGCTTGCCGCGCGCTGCGCCGTAGACCAGCGCCGCCTTCATGATCGCCTGCGGGTCGCCATTGTAGCCCTCATAGCCGCCGACGCCTCCGGCCAGGCCGAGCTCGACAAGCTGACGCGCTGTCGTGGAATTGCCCTGCACGGCCGGGCGGGCGAGATCCATGATGCCTTCGATACGAAGCCGCGCCTCGACTTCGGCTGCGCGCTGCGGACCGAGCGCTACCACCATCTCTTCCTTTGCGGCAGGCGAAGTTGCGATCTTGTTGAGCACCGAACGGCGGTCCGGCGTCTTCTCGATCGTCTGCACCAGACGCGAGACGTAACCGTCCTGAAACAGCTGCTTCTCTTGCGCGGACATTTTCGCCAGCGCCTTCCGCGCCTCCGGGATACCGAACTTCTGGCTGGCGCCGACGAACATTTCGCCGGCTTCCAGCGCGTCGCCGGCACCGAAGAATTTGGCCGCACCCGCGCGCGCCGTGTTGTAGCTCGGCACCTTGTCGTCGAGGTTTTCGCGCAGGATCCTTGCCCAGTCGCGCGCCTCCGGCGTTCCGGTCTTGTCGAGATTGCGTTTGACGATGTCCCAAAACTGCAGATTCGGTTCCATCGTCGAGCCGTCTTCGTTCACTCTCAGTTTCAGCCTGCCGTCGGCATCGAACTGAAACGGATTCTTTGGCGGCGTGAAGCCGAGCTTGGCGGCATCATTCTTGGCGGACACCATCGCCTTGCGGATGGCATCCTGCACGACCGGCGCCTGGCTGATCTGCTCGAGATCGGCATCGAATTTCAGGTTCGCGCCTTCGTGGTACGCCTTGGCGTAGTTCGGCCGGTTGACCGTCCGCGCAACGGCATCAAGCGCATCCTGCTGCGCCGATGCGTTCGGAAAATGGAAGGTGTGCCCCAACCATTCGGCCAGCCGCGGCGCCTGGCTTTCGAAGCGCTCGTCGATCGTGCGATTGAGAAGCGAACGACCCTCGGGCGAGACATTCGCAGCACTACGGGCAACGGCCCGCGTCGTCTCGCCGCCGGCATCGATCAGCGCCGTCGGTTGACCGGCCGCCTGGGCATCAACCATTTCCCGCAGGTTAAGCCCGCGGTCGCCGTTTTTAATGTCGCGGTTGAGTGCGGAGGCCACGACACGTTCGGCCTCTTCGGCAGGCCTGAGGATCCCGCGCATGGTGTTGGCGACCGGCTGCACCACCTTGGCGTTGATGATGCGGCCTGCAACGGGCGACACCGCGCCAATGACGCCGCCGATGCCGCCGGCCGCCAAAGGATCCTCGCCGCGGATGGCAGCATCCGCTGAGTTGACCGCTACACCGCTGGCCGCACCGCGGGTGATGAGTTGCGGCATCGTCGTGCCGGTGAGGCCGAGGAGCTTCGCACCCGTAGCCGTGGCTGCAGCTGCACCCGTGGAAGCCACACCGCCGGCGATCTCCGCAACCGTGTCAGCGACCGGATGCTCTTCCTTGAAGGCCTTGTCTTTGCCTTCCTGAATAGCCAGCGCCTGGTCGTATCGCTCGCCATACGTCTTGCCCGGCAGTTTCTCGTAAGAATCCGGCAACAGAGGGTCGATGACCGGCGCCAGCGCTGCGTTCGTTGCCGCGTTGGCCTTGTTCAAGACGCCGCCGACGAGCGGGACGCCGCGGGCGAGCGCCCGGGAGACGCCCTCGAACATCGACGGCGAGGCAGCCTTGCCCGTGTGCAGCGACAGCGCTGCCGCCGCAGCCGCAGGATCCGCAGCATCGACGCGGAACTTCTTGCCCTCGTGCTCGACTTCGAAGGTGGGCACTATTTCACCTCCTGCACGCGCGCGGTCTTGCCGCCAGGCAGCGTGACCGTCACCCAGCCGTCCTTATCCGGCGCGGTCTTGCCGTCGTGGCCGCCATCATGACCGCCCAAGGCTTTCAGCGTCCCCGGCAGCAGCATCTGATTGAAATCCGTGCGCTTGGTGGACATCTCGTACTGCTTCTTCAGGCCGTTCAATTGGCCGAGCGCCAGCTTCTTGTAGTTCTCGACGAGTTCGGCGAGCTGCTTGGGCGACGACGCGCGCGACAGGTCTTTCTTGACCTCTTCGCGATCGGCCAGTGCACCGGCCGATCCGACCACTGCCTTCACGATTTCGTCGCCGACGAGGGCCTTGACACCGTCGAAGTTCGTCGGCGCCGTTCCGCCGGTATTGGCCGCCCAGGTCTGCTTCCAGCTATTGAAAGTGCGGTAGTCGCCGTTCTTCAGCGCATTGGCCGCTTCGCTCAACGTGTCGAGGTGGTGAACCAGCACGTTGAACGAACGCACCGTGTCGCCTTGCTTGCCCGACTGGAAGCGCTGAACGGCCACTTGCGCGGCCTTGAACTCCTGCCACTTCTGCGGCCACGCCTGCGGGTTGCCACCTGCTTCCATTTCGATGGCAGTCGCGCGGTCGCGGATGGCCTTGGATTCCGCCTGCCCCATCAGATTTTTCGACAGGTTCGGCGGCAGCTGCCCGGTCTGGCGGTAGCGCTCGGCGTCCGCATCGAGCGTCGGCGATGCTGTAGCGTGAGCCGACGCCTCGATCGCGGCGGCAGCGGGGCCCTGATAGAGAATATTTCCCGTGCGCGGATCGATCCGCGTCGTGTTCGGATTGACCTCGACGGGCGCGATCGAGGCTTCGATCCGGTCCGCCCAACTTCGCAGCTCGGTCACCTGGCCGGCCGCCTTCGGGTTGGCTGACATTCGTGCAGCTTCGGTACGCAAGGCGCGGATCGCGCTCTGCGGATCGTCGAAGCCGTTCGGCAGCGGGACCTGCGGCGTGATGGGTTTGGCTGCTTGCTGCACTGGCGCCGCGGCGGGCACGGCCGAGGGCGTCGCAGTCGGGGCTGCGGGTGCGCCAATTGGCGCAGGCTCAGTCGCCTGAGATGCTACCTTCGCAGCTGGCGTGACAGCGTTCGCCGACGGCGGCAGCCTCGTATCCTCGCCCGTGGATGCGAACCGATCCTTGAAGGACGGCCCGGCGGCAGGTTGCGCGACCGGCGCGGCAACATGGGCAGCCGTCGCGGCTGGGGCTACGGGAGTTGCAGGCGCATATCGCTGCATCAGGCCCTGCGCGCGGCGCAGCTGACCGGGGGTCAATGTGGCGTTCGGATCGACGCCCATCGTCTGCGCAATCTTGACGATCGTCTGCCCGGTCGTTGCGTCCTGGTTGGGCAGGCGGTCAGTGACCATCGACGTGATGCTGCCCTGGCCAGGATCGCCCTGCGGCGAGTTCGCTACCGGCGGAGACAATGGTTTGGCGGGAAGAGATATCGGCGCGGACGGAGCTACGCCTTGCGGACGGGGCTGCGCAGGCTGTGCGCCGCCCATCAGCAGCGGCGAGAGGCTTGCGGCCCCTTGCGTCAGGACGGCATCGGCGCCGTTCCAGAGGGCGCCGGTATCGCCCTTCTGCGCGAGCATCGCGACGGCCTTCTTGTAGTCGATGGCGCCGGTCGCCGGATCGGTCGGCAGGCCACCCTTGAAGGTTTGAGCGATGTCCGATTGTCGCTGAGCGGCCATGATGCGCTGCTCGTTCAGCGACTTCTGCTGCTCATTGAAGATCTTGACGTACGGATCATCCGCCTTCCAGTTCGCGAACTGCTGGAACTGCATCAGCGGCGCGGCATACGACATGCCGCCCGGCGCGTTGACACCACTTTCGAATGCCATTTATGCCGCCTCAAAAAAGCGCGACAGATCGGCCGCGAACTTCGTGGCCTTGTCATAGTTGACGGCCTTGTAGCCGCCGATTTCGATGACGTTGTCGGGCGCGGTCTTTTCGACGTCCTGCGCCATCAGGCCGATCTGAAACACGGGACTGTCGATATAGCGATACTTGTAGACGGGCTGGCCGTCGTACAACTCGCCGACCTTTTCGATGTCATCCTTCAGCCGCTCGTCGGAAAACATCGCAAGGCCGCTCATCAGGGCAGAACCGATGCCGGAAACGGCGTTGCCGCCGACCGTGCCGCCGCCGCTGGTACCCATGCCTCCGATGCTGCCGATGGCGTTCCAGATGTTGCCGCTGGCGTTGTACTTGGCCAGATCGGCGTTCGCGTTGGCGTTGCCGATGCCGGTTTCCTTGTTCCAGCCCATCTGCGCCAGGTTGTTGTACTGGCCGGCGGTCGCGTTGCCGAGGCCCGTATTTACGCCAGCGATGCCGCCGGCAGCGTTCGCGGACGCGCCGAGATAAGGCTGCAACTGCGAGACGTAATTGTTGTAGGTGGAATCGGCCAGACCCTGATTGACCTTGTTCAAGGCAAGAAGCTGGTTCCCCGACGCGTTCATGCCGGAGGCTGCCGCCTGGGCGTTGACGGTATCATCGAGCGTCTGCTGCTGGAACTTGTAGCCCGGTGTCGATCGCAGCTGCGCGAGCGCGGCATCGGATCCTGCCGCCCCGTTCAAGCCCAGCACGCTGCCGAGCGCCGCCTGACCGGCATTCGCCGCGCTGTAGTTGGTCATGTACGGTTGCAAGGCAGCCGTGTAGTTGGTCTTGAGGGCGTCGATGCCCTGGTTGATCGAACCTGACGCCGCGTTGTACCCGGCATTGAGGCCGGCCGTCTGCGCCGCCGCTGCGTCCTTGGCCGGCTGGTCACTGAAAATATCGAAAATTCCCATCAGACGACCCTCACCATGAGCACGGAACCGTTTCGGTACATATTGCCGACGGCAACGCCGCCGGCAGCAGCCGCGGCATCATTTGCGGCATTGACCAGATTGTTCGGGACGCCGCCGGCCGCTAATGCAGCAACCAGCGCATCGAGCTTCGAGAGGAAGTCGCGATGCATTTGCGAAGGCTTGTCGCCTCGCTCGGTAATCCCGAATTGCGGATCGAAACCGATCCTTGGAGGTAACGTCACGGTGTCACCTCCCGCGGATCGGAAGATATCGTTCCGCCCATGACGCTGCGATAGACGGGATCGGTTATATCAACCCGAACGCGGACGCCTGCGGGACCCGCCTGCCCTCTGTTCTTGATTGTAGCGCGCGATCTCAGGCTCTTGCCCTGAGGCGCCAGCGAGCGAAGCGACGGGTTGTCGAAACTCGCACCGCCGTCCTTTGAGATCGAGATCGCGCACGTCGGACTGATCGCGCCGACGGGCGCTGTGATATCGGTCGCCGTCCCGCCCGAGACATAGGCGTGGACGAACGGTACGCCTTGAAGCTCGATATGATTGACGTCCACGACCGTCATCGGATAGACGCCGTTCGCCTCTGTCGTACCGAGCACGTTTTCGACCTTGACGTTGTCTCCGGTCCGCGCCTGTGAAGTCTGATCGACCGTCAATCGCACCACGCCACCCGTTCCGGCGGATGCGCCCAGCACGACCATCCGGTAATTGCCGACAGCCTGGCCAACACCCATTACAAAGTCGATATCGGCGCGAGCAATAGCCTGCTCTTGCGGGAAGTTGCGAACAGGCCCTGATTCAATGCGATACAGGAACGGGGCGCCGTTTTCCGTAAAGTTCGTGTCGTCGTGGAACAGGATATTGCCGCTCGCCTGATCGCCGCAGAGCCACTTGTTAAAGGCGGGATGACCGCAGGTTGCGCGGGTGCGCGTATAGAGCCCGTTCTTGAGCGATTGCCGCTCGCACCATTTCTTGGTCGTGATGTTGAACTCCCACGACCATGCAGGGGAATCCAGCCGCCAGAACTTGTAGCCGCCTTCGGAGTGAACGCCGGCTTCCAGAATGTTGCCGGCCTTGACTTGCGCCTCGATCAGACGGTCGAGATCGGAGGGCGACACCTTGATCGGCGAAAGCGAGCCTGGCGACATCCAGTAGACGCCGAAGTCCTGAGCGACCCATAGCAGTTCGGAGAAGCCGACTTCGTAGCCGGCGATGGCACCGAACTGGATCAGGCCGTAGTCGATGATCGATGCACGCGAATACGGAAACGCGGGCGCGACGTTCGCAGCATCCTGCCAGGCCTCGAAATGGCCAGTCGTAAAAAACAGCATAAGCCCGGAGAAGGGAATGCCTCGGAGTAGCGTGACGTCCGCACGGCCCTGAATGGTGATGAACGTCAGCGCATTCTGCGTCAGTGCATTGAGGCCCGATGCAAACACGCGAGAATCCGCGATCGTGAAGAAGAAGTAGCCGTCCTGGTTGGAAACCGAGTTCGGCTGCGGCAGGTTTCCGCCGCCGTTATAGCTGACCGGCGCACCGCCGCCGGAAAGCTTGAAGGCGCCGTTGTCGACATCGACGGCGACGACGTCGGGCGCGGCTGCCTGGTTGCGCGCGATCGAGACTTTCTTGGTACCGAGGATCGGACCCAGCACATTGACCGTACCCGCCGCATCAAGAGTGATGACGCTGCTTTCGAAGACCTCGTAGGACAGGTTCTTAACGATCAGGCCGCCGCGGTAGTTGGTCTGCACCGTGATCGCAAATTGTGACAGCCCGGACGAGCCCATCCATTTCTGCGGAGCTGGCGCCGTCGGTTTGGAAGGCTCGCCCAGCGGGACCGCGAACGCATTGATCAGGCGACCCGCGCCCTCCTGCGGGTTGAGGCCCGGGAACGATGACAGCGGAAACGGAATGTCCGAAGGCTTTCCCATCAGTAGTTCTGAATCCGCTGAACTTCGTACGTCGGCCGGCCGCGACCGCCGATCTTCAGCGACTTGGCGGCCGTCCCTGCCCCGATCTCAACGCCCGCGGCGCCGCCCAGCCCCTTGTTGACCATGTCATTGAAGTCCTGACCGGAGAACCCGAACCGCGATGCGCACTCTCCGGCAAGGATGTCCGAGAGATCGGAGAACCATGCGCCGGGAATATTGTTGGCGTCGGCCACGAAGACGACCTCGAGCATTGCAAGCTTGCGAATGGTCGGATCAAGCTTCTCGTTGACGAATGCGAAATCCTCCGGATCGACCGGGTTACCGACCGAGTAGACGCGCAGGTTCTTCAGCACGTCGAGGACGAGATCGGCAGAGGTTCGATACGGAGAATTGATCGCCACGGCGCGTTACCAGGGCAGCTGATTGATGCCGGCGTTGACCCAGAGCTGCGCAACCTGGCCCTCGGTCAGTTCGTCAGCCTTGGCGAGCTCGTGCAATTTGGGCATGAACAGTGCGCCGATCATCGACCAGTCGCTGGTACCGACTTCGCATGCCGCCTGTAGTTCGCGGTCCTGGGCGAAGCGGGCGATCAAGCGATCGGCGTGCTGCAGATTGGGATCCTGCAGCCACGCGGCGATGTAGGCGCGGTATTCATCGGCGCTCTGCGGCAGATCGCGGGTCGATCGCTTCGGTTTCGCACCCTCGACCTTGAAGTGCGGATTGTCGCGCGCACGCTCGATCAGATCATAATTGAGCTGTTCGCGTTCGGAACCGCCGTCCCTTCCGGTGATCTCTTTCGGCAGATTGGCGCGGAACGTATGTCCGCACCATGTGACGGTCGCAGGGTCACTCTGCCCAGGCAAATAGGTAATGAACTCGGTCACCGACGTGGTTTCGCCGGGTGATTCATTGGCGGTCGCTTTGGCTGATTTGGCCATCAAGGTCTCCTGTTTTGGAAGTTAGGGAAATGACGGCTTCATCCGATTAAGACGCATACAAGCCATGGACCCGACGGTCCCCGCTTCACCCCGTCCCGAGCATCGGATGCGTGTTTGACCTGAGGGCCGTCAGCCTCGCAGGTGGCGTTCGGGCGAAGCGGTTTGCGTGCTGACGATGCCCGGGCTCGCCCCGGGCATCGCATCGAGCGATCAGCAGGACGTTGCGGTACCGCCCAGCGGCACGATGGGGAGGCAATCGCCGTCGTTCGGCGCAATGTACTGAATGATGAAGATTGCCCGACCCTGCGTACCCTGCGATCCGGCGGCGCCGACCGTGTAGGTCGCATAGATGTCGAAGCCGCCGTTCATGCCGGTTGCGGCAGCGCCTGAGCCAGTCGTGAGCTCGCCCGCCCCCGCAAACGCCGTGTCGTAAACCGCCGTCGTCGCCTGACCAGTAAACACGTTGAAGGCGGCCATGACGTTGACAGCCTGGCCGGAGGTGCCGAGCGCGATCGTCGCCGACGTTGTCGGGTTGAACGTCGTGATGATCTGCTTGGAAATCGCCACCAGGAACGCGTTATAGGGCAGCGATGCGACGCGAAGCGAGCACGCGGTATCCGCAGCCCGCAGCGGGCAATCATTGAAGTCGATCGCAAAGCGCACGTAATGCGTCTGCTGGGTGGTCAGAAGGCGGGGCGCAACCGACTGCGTCGGCGTCAGCGTCAGCACGGTTGCGGAGACCGGACCGACCGCCATGCCGGCGAGCGCCAACGCGACCGCAAAGCTCAGCGCAGCGGAGCGGAAGAGGGCCGCGCCTTTTCGGAGAGTTTCGATGATGTTCATGGTGTGGCCTCCTCGGGCCGATAGAAGTGAGTAGGATCGAAAGGACAGCGCGGCCGGAAACCCGACCGCGCTGCTGTTCATTCGGGACCGATCAGGCCTTAGTTGTCGGCGACCGCGGCGAAGAAGCCGGTATAGACGCCCCAGTCCTTGAAGTTGCCGGCGGCGTTCAGCTTGGCGATCTTCCCGACGCCGTACGCCATCTTGATGCCAGCTCCGCGGAGGAACTGGTAATCATCCTCCTTCAGGAAGGTCGGCGTCGGCATCTTGCCCCAGCACCAGGCGACCGCACCCTGACCGCACAGATGCGCGGGAGCGACCTGGATGCCGGCAGCACCGGCGGTCTGATAGAAGACCGGCAGGCGCAGCGACAGTTCGGGAATTTCCCGGATGATCACGCCGTTGTAGAGAAGATCGCCGTCGACGAAGATCGGGTTCTTCAGGTAGCCCTGCCCCTCGCGGGACCGCGCGTTCGTATTGGCGGCCTTGATGTCCGCATCGTTCTGGGCGTCGCGGAACTGCTCCTGACCCACGAACAGCACGAACCACTCGGTACCGTTTTCCTTCAGTTTGAAGGGACGGATACGCGGGTTGGCCTTCTTGGCCGAGCGCTTCATGCGATTGATGAGCGCGCCCGAAATCACCATGGCGCCGGTGATATTGGCCATGGAAGCCGCGAAGTTGCCCGCGACGAGGTTCGCCGTGTTGCCCGAGCCGATCAGCAGCCGATCGGCATTGTCGGTGATCCAGGTATTGCGCTGGGCAGCTGTCGCGGCATCGAACAGGATGCCATTGACGCGTTGACCGAGCGCCGAACCAAGACCAGCAGGCGCCTGCTGCGAGGGGATCGCATAGAAGCCATCGACGATTTCGTCGCGCTGTTTCTCCTGACCCCAATCGGTCAGTGCCGGCTTGACTTCGCCCCAGAGGTCGATCGACGACTTCTGCTCGTCGGCATTATTGATCGTGACGGCATTGCGAGCCCAGTCAATCCAGAAGCGAGTGCCCTGATTGTCCATGCTCTCTTCGTTGCCACGAAGCTGGCCGGAGCCGACGCCCTGCGCATTGAGCCGCGCGCGCAGGGGAACGTTAATCTGCTCGCCGCCGGATTTGCCGCCCTTGTCGAGGTCGGTGATCACCCGGATGATCGAGTTCATCGAGGCGCCCATGTAGGGCGAGAACAGGTTCTCGCGAACGTATTCGCGATAGACTTCCTTTCGGTAGACGATGAGTTTGTTGTTTGCAGCAGTGGTCGTGAGGGCCATGGGCCGTGTCCTTTTTGAAAAAGGGCCCGGGCTCTCCGCCTCGTCAGTCGAGAAACACAGTCAACGGCAGCGACGCACGAAATGCGCGGTCGCTCGACTTCTCAGATGTGGAGGAAGCGGATCAGCGCCAGGCGGCGTCAGCGACCGCTTGTTCGGAATCGTCTGCTTCGCGATGGTCGTGTCGTTCGGCCCCAAGGTTGGAGCCGGCCGCGCGTCGCAGCGAACCCGGCAAGCGGGTTTGGGTGCGCGGACTGCCATTGTCGCCCTGACCCGCTTCCCCGCGCATTTCGGCGACGAGGGCTTTACGGAATTCAGGGTCTTTCATCAGGGCTTCACGGGTTTCTTTGGCGACACGCTCGCGGTACGCAGCCGGATCGTCTCCGACTTCCGCCAGTGTCTGCGACCGCTTGTGCCAATTCACCAGCGCGTCGCCCGGGTTGGGCGATTTGTAGATGCGTTGCACGGTTGCGCGGTCGTCGGGGTTGCGCGGATCGAGCTTGTTGATCGCCTCATAGGCCGCCTCGAACGCGCCTTTGTGGGTCGCGTGCGCAATCGCCATTGAGGTTTCGACGCGGTTGGTCTCCAACGTCTGTCCAAGGGTGGACAGCCGATTGTCGATCAGCCCCGTCAGATGATTAACGAGCGCCTCCGATCCGTCTTCGAAGATATCGGGCACTTTGGCGGGCGCTGGCGGCTCTGCAGCCTTCGGCGGTTCGGCTCGAACGGGCGCGCGCGACAGATCATCGATCCGCCGCAGTGCCTGGTCGAGCTTTTCGCTAAAGGTGGTCAGCTGGCCCTTGACCGCATCGCGCTCGGCTTCCGCCGCACGCGCGCGCTCATTGGCCTCCCGCAGTCGGCCAGATGGAATGCGGCCTTGCGGCTGCTCCCCCGCGGGCCTTGCAGCAACCGCTGCGGCAGATGCCGCCTCGGCTTCCGTCTGACCTTCGCCTTCACCCACATCGTCGCCTTCGTCGCCAGCCTCCCCGTTGTCGCCGGCATCCTCGCCTTCGTCAACGTGAGCAGCCGCTTCGTGCTGGCCTTCGAGGCCGTCGCCGATGTCTTCGAGCGAGCGGTCCCCCGATGCTTCAGCAGCGTCGGTATCCTCGTTACCCCATGCCTCTCCTGCGATTTCCTTCTCGGTTGCAATGATCGCGTCGGAGATTGCGTCAACTTCCCTGATAGCCATGATGTGGCAGTCCTCTAGCTCTTCGCGTTTCGTCGCGATGACGGCAGACCAATTCGTTCGGTCCCGGATAGCCGGGATCGAACACGCTTGGACTGTGTGTGATGCGTTGCGCCGTATGGAGGACGCCTGCCGCAGGGTTCAAGGCCGACAACCCGGATTGCCGCGCGCCGTTTCGTGGCGCGGTACGAAATTCGTTAGCTCTGCAGCAGTTCGCTGCGCTGCTCTTGCTGCTTCGAATACATGTCGAGCGCTTTCTGCAGCGCGTCGATCAGCATCACGGCCGCAGACGGGCCCATCCGAAGATGGGCGGTGCAGACGATATCGGACGCAACGGTTCCGTCAGCCTTCGGCATCAACTGCCGCGCGGCGAGCTCGACCTCGAGGTTGCCGGCATAGGTGCCGTAGAGCGGGACGCCGTCGAAGTAGATGAACGGCGCGGCCGCTGCGTTTTTCAGAATTGGAGCGGCGCCGCCCCCGGAGCTGGCAGACGGCGGCTTGGGTTTGGTCGACATGATCAATACTTCGCGTAGGTGATGAAGCCGACGACGCTACCTGTGACCGCCGCAACACAAAGGGCGTTGGAAACGCCGGAGCGGAACAGGTTGCCCTGCCCGGCGGCCAACTCCATCGGAGTGCCTGTCGCCAGCGGCATCGCGCCGGAAAGCGAGGTCGTGCCCGTGCCGCAATTCGTGCCTGTACCATACAAGAATTGAGCGGTGCCTGCCGCTGACATCGATACCGCAAACGAGCACACGCGAATGATCTGCGAGGCGGTCAGCGGGATGATCTCGGTCGTTGACCCAGCAGTTACGTTGATAACTGCCGTGGAATTGCAAAAGTACGCCCGATCCCAAGCGGACCCGCTGAATTGATAATTGAAAGCTGCGACAGCACCGCCGCCAGTGGAATTGCTGACAGCATCCGCTCCCGCGGGCACGGTACCGCACGCGACCGCTTGGCCGGATGCATTCAGGCACATGGTGACCTTGCCGTCGGCGATCGAACCGCCCGGCGTTGGCCAGCTATTCTGCGCTGAGGCATTGCCGCCCGACAACACGATAGCTGCGCAAACAAGCAGCTGCAAAACCATCGATCGCATCGTCATGCTCCCATCTGTTCCATCATGCCTGCGCCAATTGGCGCACCCGGCGCACCTTGAACGGCGGGCCGCGACATCATCGCGGCCTGCCCTGCATTCTGCTGTTCGAGGAAAGGAGCCATCACCTTGTGCGCGTCGAAGAGCGTGTCGCGGACAAAACCGGCGGCCGACAGCGCAGCTTGACCTTGCATCTGGCCCACCTTGGCGCGCTTCTCTGCGGCGGCTGCAGCAGCCTGGTCGGCCCCAGCGAGGTTCTTTTCGGTTTCCGAAGCCTGCTTGGCGTTACGCCCTGCAATGTGCTCGATCTGCAGCCGCTTGAGCGTATCTGCCACAGGATCCGGGGCCTGCTGTGGCGGCTGCATCATCTTGAGCAGACGATCCTTCTCGGAGCGCGGCAGGTTCGGATTCATCTCGATCAGCACCTGGGGCGGGAACGTGCCGGGTTGATAGCCCTTCAAGGTGTCATACGTTTCCTGCATCATCGAGATGATGTCCGGACCTTCATCGAGCACGATGTTGACGTCGAGCGCGCCGACGGCGTTGACCAGCGTCGGGCGCCCCCACTCGTCGAGATCGACGCCATTGAGTTGGATGAACTGCGCCAGCTTTTCGTTCGTGTTGACGCGGATCCATCGCTCTGCGGTCCAGTGCCGCTGCACGGCGTTCCAGATCTTACGATAGACGTTGAGCTTCCATGCCCGATGGGCCAGTACGAACGGTCCGAGTTCGGCCATACCAGGCTGGCGCAGCAGTTCGATCGCTTTGCCCGAAAGGTTGCCGAGCCCGACACCGGTCATCGCAGCGATGTTCGAATTGGCGAACCCGTCCATTTCGTTCTTCGCGTCATCCGTGAAGGACGTGAAGATTGCAATGTCGGGATTGGAATCGTCGATCTTGAAATTCTTGCCGGGGTTGATCTCGACATATCCGTCGTGCCGCGCCACTTCCCGGCGGGCGATTTCCACGTCGTCGACTGCACCCTTTTCCGAGATGACACGGCGCGCATTCGCGAGCGCCAGCGTCTTCGACTTGCCCTGGTTGAGTGCATCCTGCGGACCCTTGAAGGTACGCACGAAGGAGTATCGGTCGCCGTCCTGATCGATCGCCGAGCAGAACATATCGAACGAGGATTCGCTCTGACCGTTCTCATCGACGAACGGCGAGACACCCTGATCGAGCAGCGTGTTGGCGACATAGAACGCCCAGCACCAGCGACCCCGGTGCTTGTACCAGTGCTCGATCAGGCGAAGGCGGCGTGTGGTGGAGATGATCCACTTGATCTCACGGTCGGAGTTCGTCGTCAGATCGCTGTCACCGACGAACAGCCCTTCCAGATCGTCAGCCTTGTCCGGGAACATCTCGATCGCGGCATCGACGTCCAGCCACTTCGCGATGCCCTCATATCGGACATCCTTGAAGTCGAACCGGTAGGAGCGCGGATCATAGAAATATTCGTCGCCGACGACGTCGTGCACGCCGATGTCCGGATCACCCTTGTCGCCGGCCCTCAGCACCACCTGGGTGCCAGTGATACCTTCGATGCCACCCTGCAGGAGCACAATCGGCTCGATCGTATTCTTGAACTGATTGCGGTCGCAGACGTATCGGATCGACTGTGTGGCGATCTCCGCACCTTCTTCAGACTTCGGATCGCGACCCTCCGCTTTCGGATCGCAGCGGGTGCGCTCGATCACGCCAACGATACCGTTGATCTTGCGGCCGATCCGGTTCCAGATCTGGACCGGCTGGTGCCGCGCCTTCAGGACACGAAGCTGTTCGGCCGTCAGCTGGGCGCCGTGGTAGTAGCGCCGGCTATCCTTCTGCTCCTCGATCTCGTCGCCCTTGGAATTGATGTAGTCGAGGTACTGGTTGCGCAGGTCGCGGACCGACAGGTACGTGCGCCCGTCGTCTTCGCCGACAACGCCATCGCGCTTGTCGTCATCCGGATTGTTCGCCTCGCGATGGGCCATAAGAGGCGCAAGGCGCGCAGCATCGCTGCGCTCCATCGCATCCAAGGGCGAATATTCGGTGACGGGCATCAGCGCGCGGCGAGCTTTGCCATCTGCTTCGGCGAAATGCGCCCGGCTTTCGCCAGCGCATCTGCCGACTTGGCAATCACTTTCATTTCGTCCGCCTTCTCGCCGGCCATTTCCTTGACCTTGGCCATCAGCTTCGCGTCATGAACGATCTCGCCGGCGCGCTGCAGGGTCCGCAGCGCATCCTCGACGCGCCAACGATCCTCTTCCTTTTCCGATACCGCAACCGGCGCGGACATTGGTTTGCCGTTCTTTGCCATGGTCAGGCCCTGCCTTCTGCCAATTCCTGTTGCCGGTATGCGTGGCGGCGCTGCAGCATCTTCTCGACCTCATTGATATCGGTCGAACGTTGCCGGGCCTGCATCACGGGGGTGAACCCGTGTTCGTTGATGAGCATTCGCCAGCCGAGTGCCATGCCGTCGTGCTTGTCCATGATCTCGCCGCGATCGATGTCCCGGTAGTCGAGATCGTCACGGTATTCGTTGGCACCGAGCGGCCTTGAAGCCAGGCCACGTTCCCGCAGCCGAATGCTACGCCAGTATAGACGGCCGCGACGCATCGTCAGACGTTGCCGAGGAACTTCTTGGCCGCCTTCTCCGAGATCATGCCCCTGTTGATCGCGCCCTTGGCCTTCTTGCGGATCGAGGCCGACTTTGCTGCGCCCGACGGCTGGCGCAGCGCGCCCGACGGTTCAGCCGCCGGCTTCGCGCCGAAGGTGACAGGCTTGTTGTTCGGGGCGATCGTGCTTTCAGCCATGAAGCTCATCCGTCACTGCGAGTGCGATCAGGCCGATCAGGGCCAGCGAGATCAGAGACGCCGTCACCCAACGACGTCGAGCAGCAGGGAACGCATCTCGGCCAGCATGGCTGCCGTCATCGGTCCATTGTTCTGCATGGCATGCTCGACATCCGCGATGAGGGTCGCTGCGCGCTGTTCGCGGCTCGGCGGAGGAGGCTCGCGGTAACCGCCGTCGATGGCTTTTGCCAGCGCCGCATCCTCCGCAGCGACGGGATCGGCAAGTCCTTGCGCGGCAGCCGCTTCCTTCTCGATTTCGTTGGTCATGTTCGCGTTCCTTTCAGAGGGTCGCCGTTGAATCGTCGTATCGCTCGTCCCGCGTCTCGCGGAAGGCGTCGCGCTTGACCGCGTCATCTTTCGGCAGTGTCTTGATCCACGGCCGCGACATGCAGGCATAACGGCCATCGTCGGCAGCGTGATCTTCGGCCTTCGTGTCGAGGTCTTCCGCTCGATGCGGGTCGTGCTGCAGTACGGGAACCGTGCGGATGAAATCGACGCAGGTCGAAAACACGTACATCATCGGCCGGCCCGACGCCCAATCGACGGCGCCATGCTCGTCCTTCCGCGCGGTGCCCACCAGCCGCTGGCGAAACTGATCCCAGCCACCCATCGGACCGCCGCGATCGACGCCTGCCGACTGCGAGACGCGGGCATTATCCGCCTTGTGGAACGCGATCAACTTCTTGGCGATCAGTCGATCGTTGATCCGCTCGGCGATCGACGGGCCGCCGTCCTCTCGGAAGGCGGATGGATCGAGCACACCGTAGGAAAGCTTCGGGTCTCGCTCTTCTGCCTTGGCGATGCGATCACCGAGGGCTTCAGCGGTCAGCTTGCCCCCGACCTTGCCGTAATCCTCGCGGTACCGAATGATCGCGCCTCGCGGCAACATGGTCGATACGGGCTTCCGAAGTCCTGCACCTTGTTGCGGTACGCGATCGAAATCATCGCCGACGACCGCCCACCATCCGATGCTGTAGGGGCTTTGCGATCCCCAGTCCCCGGAGCGGAAGCGAAGCCAGTGAGGCGGGATTACGAACGGCGCGATAACGTGCTGGGGGTTACTCCACTCCGAGAAGAACGCCCCCTCCACCACGTCCCAGTCGCCATGGCGCATGGCTGCCACCAGCGTCGCCGAACCGAGGCCGTAGAGTTTGGCCTCATAGTCCGGATCGTCCTCGGTCATGCTCGGGTTGTCTTCCAGACGCCCGGGAATGAACTGGCGGAGCATGCCGCCCTCTTCCTTGGGCATGCGCCGGATTTGCAGCGGTACCGAGCCTGAGATGTAGGTGTTCTTAACCCACAGATGCCCTTTTCCGCCGGGGTTCGAGCCACAAAGCACCCGCGGGAATTTGCCCTGAAACTCCGCGGGAAGCTTCAAGCCGACCATGCGAACGCGTCCACGCAGGTAGCGATACATCGCCTCGGTGAAGTGCGTCAGCTCGTCGATCATCAGGACGTGGATTTCAGCGCCCTGATATTTGTAGATGTCGCCCTCGGCCTTGCAGTGGCAAAGGTAGATGACGCTGCCATTCCAGAAGCGGATTTCGTCGCCGACGAACCGGCACCATCCGGAGAAAATCCAGATCGCGAGCAGATTGCGAAAACCTTTCGGGCCTTCGACGTGGTTCTTGTAAAGATCCTCGCGGATCCGGCGGAACAGGTAGACCTGCAAGCCCGGGATTGCCGAGCACCACAGGATGGCTGCGATCCGCATCAGGTGCGATTTGCCCGGGCCGGCCGCGCCGCCGAACAGAACCTCGGTCGCCTCGGTTAAGTACGCGACCCACTGTTTCGGATGCAGGTGAACGCGAAGCGCGTCCGGCCGGCTATCATGTTGCACATTGACCTGCCGGCCTCACGCGGACCGCGTAGAGAGGCTTCATCCCGAAGGCGATGGCCGTGTCTAGCTGATCTGACAGCGCGCAGGCCAGCGCGTTGGCTCCCTCAACGTACGGCTGAACCAGCACATGCCCGGGGCGAACGCTGGAGATCGGCGCGTAGACCCTGCGGCCCTCTTCACCGGAAATATTGCAGGAGACAACCAGCGCGATCATGCCGGGCCTGCGTTCTGTGCTGCCGGCGGGGCGCCGGTCATGATGATTGTGGGTCCAACGGCAGCAGCCGGTAACGGCGCGCCGCCAGCCCCCGTCGCCTCGACGCGATTGCGCCAGATACCGGCCAGCGTGGCCTTCGTGACGATGCAGGCGTTCGCCGCCGAAAAGTCCTTCTTGGTCATCGCGCCCGATCTCGCCTGCTCGGCTTCGACCAGGAGCGAGGCAACCGACGTCGAGGCGAGCGCCGCGCCCTGGTACTGGATGCCGGCGACGCGCTCCCGGATCTGTTTGCGCTGGCAATATTTGCGCGCGTTCGCCTTGAAAGATGACGCTTGCGTGTCGAGACCTCCGACAGCCGCAGCTTCTTCCTGAAGCGTGGCGTCAGGACGCAACAAGCGCTTGGCGCGCTCTTCCGGCGTCAGGCCGAACCCCGCCGCCAGATGCTGGCAGGCCCGTTCGTCCTGAGGATTGCGAAGCGCGACCATGAGCATGGCCCCGCTGGTGTCTCCTGACATCGAACTGATTCCAAATGATTCCGGGCTGACTCAGTTTCGCCTCAAAGGGCCGACCCGCGAGCGAACGGGAAAACCCAAGCTCGCGGGCCGCCAAGTCCAGGGAGGAAACGCCCAAGGAGGGCAGCGATAACGCGAGGCGTTACCGCACATAAAACGCGAAAAGCCTCACGCTTTTGGCATGAGGCTTCTCAATTCTAGGCGTGCGCGGCACGCCGCGTGGCGGATGGGGTGGCTAGGTGGGTGGCTACAATGGTGGCTGCAGCTATTCCTGCTTTGCAACCTGCCAGTATTCGAGTTCGACTGGCGTAGCCCTTCCGAAGATATTTACAGCTACCTTGATTCTCATGTTCGCTTCAAGCTTCTCGATCGCGACGTCGAGCCCTTCTTCCACAATTCCGGGGAACGATGCGAACGGCCCGTTCGTGACAGTCACTTGATCGCCAACACTGAAGATCGCTCGCACACTGTCCTTCCCGGGGATCACGCCGTTGTTTTCTCGCCTCTTGATCGATGCGATCGTATCGTCCGGCATCCAGACCGGCATCCGATCTCGGCACACAAGGCCGCCGACGCCAGCAACCTCGAACGCATCATGCCATTTGTCGTGGTGGATATCGAAGTTCGCGAAGATGTAGCGCGGGAACAGTGGAACCTCGGTCGGAACCTGAATACTGATGCCGCCCTGCCGTTGCGCTGCTGACATTCGCCGCCGCGGCAGGGGCTTCAATTGCAGGATCTTCGGATGATAGGTTTCGATCTTGAACCGGGCGAAGGCGTCGATCGCCTGCTGATCCGTCGCCCGCACGCACTGGACCAGATACCATTTCGGCCCGGCCGCATCCCGCGCAGCCTGACGCTTCGATGCCTGCTCATTCGCATAATCCGTGCGGGGTACCAGCGTTTTTTCGTTTGCCATCAGCATTTCCTGCCCTTCCCGTTCACTTGAAATCTTCGAGATCAGTGTCGTCCATCAGGCTTTGCGGCGGACCTGTTTCCGAGGCGTAGATCTTGCCATCGGCGGCTGGCGGCCACGGCCAGGGCGCGCGGTCGCCTTCCGCGAACCGCTTGCGCATGCCGATCGTCACGACATCGCGAAGTAGCCCCTCCCACGCTCCGGCCTGCTGGCGAGTGATCGTCACCCAATCGGCGCGGCCGGGCATTTGCGCAAACGCCAGCACCTGCGGCGTCATCGGCAGGCGGTAACTGACGCCTTCGCTGCGAACATAGATTTTCCGGAAACCCTCGCTGCAGCCGGCGAAGTCGTGCAGCGCCAGCAGTGCCTTTCCCTCGACGCTGTCGCGCGCGTACAGCGAGGAAGCAGCGGGACCTGCGGTTTTGACTTCCAGCAGCGTCCAGCGCTTTTCTTCGACATAGCCCCACGATGCCGGAACCGCGTCGCGCTTCTTTCGTTTCAACGCAGCCAGGAACGGCTCGATCCCGGCAAGGCATTCGGGCTCCTCCTCGGCGCTCAGGCCTTCGAGCGCGTATTCCAGCCGCTGCTGGCTGTCGGTCGCGACATCCGGCCACTTCGCCCTGAAGGCTGCCTTGAACTTTTCCTTTCGCCCACGCGCGCGCGCATCTCTCTCACGTTCAATGAGGGGTCGGTCTCAGGGGTCGTTCTTGGTGCCAACGTATGTTTTGGCACCCGTGCCATCGCATGCGT
>JAQSDT010000670.1 GCA_029946075.1 bacterium
CAATACCTATGCCGGCGTGACCACCGTGAACGCCGGCAGCCTCATCGTGAACGGATCGATTACGTCTTCGTCGCTGACGACGGTCAACGCCGGCGGCACGCTGGCCGGCAGCGGCACCGTCGGCAACACCGCCATTGCGGGCGGCACGCTGGCGCCGGGCAGCACAGGCAGCATCTTCGGCCCGCTCACCGTGCAGGGCACGCTCTCCTTCACCGCGGCCTCGACCTACATGATCCAGGTCTCGCCTGCGAATGCCGGCCGCACCAACGTCACCGGCGCGGCAACCCTCGGCGGGGCGACCGTCAGCGCCGTGTTCGGCGCCGGCAGCTACGTCAAGAAGCAATACACCATCCTGAATGCGACCGGCGGCGTCGCCGGCACGTTCAATCCGGCCGTTGCGTCGAACATGGCCAACATCCAGTCGACGCTGAGCTACGACGCCAACAACGCCTTCCTCAACATCGACCTCAAATTCGTCTCACCGGGCGGCCTCAGCACCAACCAGCAGAACGTCGCCAATACGCTGACCAATTTCTTCAACTCGACCGGCGCGATCCCGGCCGCCTTCGCCGGGCTCAACGCGGGCGGCCTGACGGTCGCATCCGGAGAACTCGGCACCGGCATCATCCGGTCCGCGATCAATGCGGATGGCCAGTTCCTCAACATGCTGCTCGATTCCAGCATCGCAGGCCGCTCCGGCGCCTTCGTGCCGCCCGGCAGCGCGTCGCAATACGCCGCCGACGAAGACGCAATGGCTTACGCCCTGAAGCGGTTGGCGACGCCGAGCGAGCGCGCCGCGTTTGCGATGGCAACCAAGGCGCCGCTGCTCAGCGCGCAACCGGCCAATCGCTGGAGCGTCTGGGGCGCGGCCTATGGCGGCTCGGCCACGACAGGCGGCAATGCCGTCATCGGCTCGCAAGACCTCTCCGCACGCGTCTGGGGCGTGGCCGCAGGCGCCGACTACAGGGTTGCACCGAACACGCTGATCGGCTTTGCGCTCGGCGGCGGCGGCACCAATTACTCGCTCGCCAACGCGCTCGGCCGCGGCTCGTCCGACATGTTCCAGGCCGGCGTCTTCGGCCGGCACAATTTCGGCCCGGCATACATCTCCGCCGCGCTCGCCTATGGCTGGCACGACGTCACCACCAATCGCACCGTGACGCTGGCCGGGTTCGACCAGTTGCGGGCACGCTATCAGGCCGAGACCTTCTCCGGCCGGTTCGAGGGCGGTTACCGCTTCGCCACGCCGGTCGTCGGGATCACGCCCTACGCTGCGGCCCAGGTGACGAGCTTCCGCCTGCCTTCATACGCGGAACAGGCCGTCATCGGCGCGCCGCTGTTCGCGCTGAACTACGCCGGCCAGACCACGACCGCGACCCGCAGCGAGCTTGGATTGCGCACCGACAAATCCTGGGCGCTGCAGGGCGCGATGCTGACCCTGCGCGGCCGCGCCGCCTGGGCGCATGATTACAATCCGGACCGCACTGTCACGACGCTGTTCCAGGCCCTGCCCGGCACCGCCTTTGTGGTCAATGGTGCGCGCGGCAACGCCGACGCGGCGCTCGTCAGCACCGGCGCCGAGGTAAAGTGGCTGAACGGCTTCTCGCTGGCCGGCACCTTCGAGGGTGAGTTCTCCGGCAACGTCACGAGCTATGCCGGCAAGGGCGTCGCGAAATACAGTTGGTAAGTCCGGGTGGAAAATTCCGGCGACAGGAAGCGTGCGATGCGAGTCGGCATTATCCAGTCATGCTATGTCCCCTGGAAAGGCTTCTTCGACCTGATCGGACGCCTCGATCTCTACGTCGTGCTCGAC
This sequence comes from bacterium, assembly GCA_029946075.1. GTDB lineage: Bacteria > Pseudomonadota > Alphaproteobacteria > Rhizobiales > Xanthobacteraceae > Bradyrhizobium. Next base: position 1,814 of record JAQSDT010000670.1, read on the forward strand.
GGCGCGCAATATGTGAAGCGGCACTGGCACAACCGCAACCGCATCATGACGCCAGGCGGTCCGATCTGGCTCACCATTCCCGTCTCCACCAAATCGCGCTTCGAGCAGCCGATCGAGGACGTCGGCTTCGCCGAGCCCTGGGCCGACAAGCACTGGCGATCGATCGAACTCGCCTATCGCAAATCGCCCTTCTTCGCAGATGAAGCGCCGGCGCTAAGGGCCGCCTACGAGGCCGCCGAGCGGCTCGACCGGTTGACCGACGTCAATACGCTGTTCCTGCAGACGCTGATGGACCGGCTCGGCATCAAAACCAAAATGGTACGTGACGGCGTGTACTCGCCTGAGGGCGCGCGAACCGCGCGTCTGCTGGATATCTGCAAGAAGTCCGGCGCCACCAGCTATCTCTCCGGACCTTCGGCGCGCGACTATTTCGACGAGGCGCCGTTCTCCGAGGCCGGCATTGCAGTCGAGTGGATGAGTTACGGACCCTACCAGCCCTATCCGCAACGCGGCCCGGCCTTCGACCATGCGGTGTCGGTCATCGATCTTCTGTTTTCGACGGGACCTGCCTCGGCTTCCTTCTGCCGGCCGATGCCGGCGAACTGACGATAGCTCGCGACCACCGCCTATTTATTCCCCTGCCACTGGCCGGACACGCCGAGCACCACCCTGACCCGCCCCGTGCCGCCCTCGCTGTTGGCGGTGGTCTGC
>JAQSDT010000671.1:0-2275 GCA_029946075.1 bacterium
TCCGCCGCGCCATGATGCGGATGCCGGGGGCGCTGGAGGCGGCGGGCCTCTCAACCCGCATGCTGCTGCAGGTCCACGACGAACTGGTCTTCGAGGCCCCGGAGGCGGAGGCCGAGACGGCGATCGCCCTGATCAAGCGGGTGATGGAGGGGGCAGCGGAACCGGCCGTGGCGCTGACCGTACCGCTGGTGGTGGAGGCGCGGGCGGCGGGGAATTGGGACGAGGCGCACTAGTGAAGAGGGGCAGCCTTACAACCCAAGAGCGCAAGTATGTGGGTTGACCAATCTCCGCAAAAGGGTGAGCGTCGCTATATGCATCCTCGTGTAGCGGTTCCGGTGGTTGCAGTCGGCAAGGGGACGCTCAAAGCGCGGATGGAGTGAAAGTGTCCACTCAGGACCAAAAGCTACAGTTTAGGCCGCGCGCGCGCATTATTCGAACGATTGGCGATCAGCTCATTAGCGGTCCCGAGGCCGCCGTCGCCGAACTAGTAAAAAACGCCTACGACGCAGACGCCAGGTCGGTCCACATCACGTTTTTTGCTCCTATGGCGGCGGGAGGTGGTCGGATCGTAGTCCGAGACACCGGTCATGGGATGTCGCTAGCCGATATTCGGGACAAATGGATGGAGCCGGCTACATCCACAAAGGTTGCCCATCGCCGATCGGCCAAGCTTGAGCGCCTTATGATGGGCTCCAAAGGGATCGGTCGGTTTGCGGCGGCCAAGCTCGGCAAGATGATGAGCCTGACTTCAGTGACCGAAGTGGGGGGCGTTCGCGAAGCAGTTTTGATCCCAGCCATCGATTGGTCTGTGTTCGACGGAGACACTTATCTTTCCGAGATCGCGATCGACTACATAACAGAGCCGACGACAGCAGTTACGGGCACAGAGATTGAAATCCTCGACCTCAATGAAAGCTGGACCGAACCCCGCCTTCGTAGACTTTTCACCGAACTACGCCGTCTCGTCTCGCCGCTGGATGAGGTTGAAGGTGCAGATTTCAAGATCTTCCTAGATCTCTCAGATTTTACACAAAGCACCGCTGGGTTCGACGGCGCAGCTATCGTCAATGACGATCACGAGGACGGCCATGAATTGCCGGCACGAGCCGACGGCGAACCAGAACTGCATCAGGTCACGCCGTTCCCCCTCCTTACCTCAGCGGACTATGAGGTTGTCGATAATTTCGACGCACGGGGGGCCTTTAAAGGAACCATGCAAATCCAACGGGCTGGGCAAGCACCGCGAGAGATAAAGCTCAACGTGCCAGTCCAACCGGAAGAGGACCCCTGTGGGGCAGTGGGAGTGCGGCTCTTCATCTTTGATCGTGACGCAGAATCCTTAAAGTCGCACATGCAAAAGGCCGGGTTCGGTCAGATGTCGGCAAAGGAAGCGCGAGACATTCTCGACCGCACCTCGGGCGTGGCGATTTATCGCGAGGGCTTCCGAATAAGGCCTTATGGCGACGCTCAGACCGACTGGCTTACTCTCGACCGGCGTAGGGTCCAGACTCCCACGCGCCACATCGGCCATAACCAAATCTCCGGCTATGTGACCGTAGAAGGCTCCGTTGAGAGCGGCTTGGAAGAGCGTAGTAGCCGGGAGGGGCTCGAGGAGAACGGGGCCTTTCAGCGCCTTCGAAATCTGATCATTCAGCTATTGGCCCAAGTCGTAGAGCCTCGGCGCGTCGATTTTCGCATCAGCGCTGGACTTCAGCAGAAGCGCAGCACCTCCTTCGAGGAGGTTCAAGAGATCGCCGAGCTACAGCGCATTCGCAAGCTGGTGCAGACGTTGCCAAAGGCGGAGCGCGAAGAGGCCGAACGGGTAGTTGATCAACAGGCTGCGCTGTTGCGCGGTAAGATCGATGCCCTTGAAGAACGACAACGAGTGCTTGAAGCCAAGTCGTCGCTGGGCGCGATCATGACAGAGGTCATTCACGAAGGTGCCCCTGCCGCCGGTTTCATCAGCCGAACGACTGGCATGATACAAAACAAGTGGAAGGATGCGTTGGCCAACGATGTCCAAGCGCGGCAGGACATTCAGGAAGCCCTGCCCCTTCTGCGTACCAGCGGCAGAGCGCTGGCGGATCTCTTTCGAATGCTTCGCCCCCTATCAGGTGGCCGACGGGGACCGCCCCAGATGTTCCGGCCCGCTGACAGCATGACCGTCGTTAGGTCGTTGTTGGTCGGCGCTCACGCCGTAGACATCAGAACCTCCGGTGGCTGGGACGCTCCGGATATCCTGGGCTACCAAGAGGATTTGACCACTGCCTTGGTC
>JAQSDT010000671.1:2285-2523 GCA_029946075.1 bacterium
AATATGGTGGGTAATGCGATCCACTGGCTGGAGCAGTCGGTCACGCCAGATCCTTGGGTTGAGGTTCGCTTCGTCCACGAGGGAGCGGAACTAGCGGTCTACGTTGAAGATAATGGGCCTGGCGTGCCCGCAGAGTTTGCCGAAGACATCTTCGACGCCGGTTTCACCCTTCGCGAGGGCGGCACCGGTCTAGGCCTTAACATCGCACGTGAGGCCGTCGCCCGGTCCGGCGGAAAAC
>JAQSDT010000672.1 GCA_029946075.1 bacterium
CCGACGCTGATGCTGAATGCGCCGGTGCCGGCCGCGAAGAAGGTGCTGGCGAAAGCCGGTCTTACGATCGACGACATCGACCTGTTCGAGATCAACGAGGCCTTTGCCGTTGTCGCCGAAAAGTTCATCCGGGATCTCAAGCTCGACCGCAACAAGGTGAACGTCAACGGCGGCTCGATCGCGCTCGGTCACCCGATCGGCGCAACCGGCTCGATCCTGATCGGGACGGTTCTCGACGAACTGGAGCGGCGCGATCTCAAGCGCGGGCTGGTGACGATGTGCGCTGCCGGCGGCATGGCGCCGGCGATCATCATCGAGCGTGTTTAGACTGCAGGGAACTGCAACTCGAAAACGACGCCTTCTCCGGTCGGCAATAGCCGGATCGATCCGCCGTGGCCGGCCATGATGGCCTGGACGATCGATAACCCCATTCCCGTGCCGCCGGTGTCGCGGCGCGTGGTGAAGAAAGCGTCGAAGATCTTGTCCCGGTTCGCCTCGGAGATCGGATCGCCGTCGTTGCTGACCGTCATTTTGACAGCCACGCCTTCGTCGATGGCATCGAGCCGTACGGCCTTGGCATTGTGACGGATCGCGTTGTCCGTCAGATGCGACAGCACGATCAGCGCCCTCTCGCTGGACATGCCGATCGAGCGATCGAGGTTTCCGGTAGCCTCGATCGTCCGGGTCGGGAACCGGCTCTTCAATCCGGCGATTACTTGCGACAATCCGGTTTGTTCGTTCCGCGGCACGGTCTCGGCCCGCGCCAGTTCGCGCAGGCGCTGGGTCATAACCTCGAGGCGCCCGGTATCGCCCAGAATGTTCGAGACGAAATTCTTCTGCTCCATCGGCGTGAGATTGCCGGATTTGCTCTGCAGCGAGTCCAGCAGCAACTCGGCGGCGCCCTTGATCGACGTCAACGGCGATTTCAGTTCGTGCGTCAGGTGCGACGAGAAGGTGGCGATGTAGTCCGAGCGTCGCGACAATTGCTGGGCCATATCGAGGAAGCTGTGGGATAGCTGGGCAAATTCGCGCGTGCCGTAATGCGCCAGTGGCTTGAACGCGTCGCGATCGCCGCGGCTGATCCGCGCCGCGCGATCGACCAGCTCGCGCATCGGGCGGGTGATGGTGCGGGAGAAAACCAATCCGATGATCAGCGTTACGAAAATGACCGCCAGTGCGGCCAACAGGAACTTGCCCCGTTCCTGATAGAGATGATCGAAAATATTACTCGGTGTTCGCGAGGTATAGATGACGCCTGCGACACGATTGTTGACCACGACGGGCATCGCCGAGAACACGTGCACGCCGATCCCGCGGCTGATCGAGTAGATCGGCGGCGGTGGCTTGTCGGGCTTGCGAATGCGCAGGACTGCCCGGTATTGGCCCTGCAGCGCCGCAGCTACCTCCTCGATATGGGCGAGCGATTGCCCCATCTCGTCGCGGCCGGCGATCACCACGCCGCGGGGGTCGAGGATCCGGAAACCGGCGAGGGTGACTTTCTGGGTCTCGCGGATGATCGGCGTCAGTTGTGCGCCGACCTCGGCATAGAGCGGTGATGCCGGCGTGGTTGCCGGAAGGGCATCGGGCCGCCGCCGCAGCAGGTCGGCACGGGCGGCGAGATCGAGCGCAGGCCGGATCGGCGTGAGCTGATCGTCGCGGTCCGGCCGCGCCTCGGGCGGGATTTCAGCGCCGAGCAGAATGCCGGCGCCGAGGCGCATTTCCACTTCGCGGGCGTAGACTGCGGCTAGCACACGGCTCTGCGCAATCAGTTCGGCCTGGGTCTGGTGAATGAGCTGGTTGTCGTAAAGGCGGAAGAAAAACAGCCCGACCAACGGCAGCGTCGCCGCGGCGGCCAGCGCGGTGAAAATGACCAGCCGTACCGTGGGGCGCCACTTCTCGCCGGAGCGGCGCATCATGCCTGCGGCTCGCACCGGCCGAGCTTGAAGCCGACCCCGTGAATGGTTTCGATGACGTTCTCGCAATTCACCGCCGAGAGCTTGGCGCGGATATTTCGGATATGGCTGTCGATGGTGCGGTCCGAAACCTGGATGTTGAGCTGATAGGCGGCGTTCATGATCTGCTCGCGACTGAAGACGATCGTCGGCCTGGTCAGGAATGCCCGGAGAATGCCGAATTCGATGGCCGTCAGGCGAAGCGGCGTGCCGGCGAATTCCGCGATATGTTGTTCGGGATCGACGGACAGCTTGCCCTGGGAAAGCGCCGCCATGGTCGGTCTTGCATCCTGTCCGCGCGAAGCGACGCGGCGCAGGATCACGTTTACGCGGGCGACGAGCTCGCGCGGGCTAAAGGGTTTGGTGACGTAGTCGTCGCCGCCGATCTCCAGGCCCAGCACCCGATCGATTTCGTCGTCACGCGCGGAGAGGAACAGGATCGGCACATCGGAGGACTTACGGATTTCCCGGCAGACGTCGAGGCCGTCGAATTCCGGCATGCCGATATCGAGAATGATGAGATCGGGTCTGTCGGCGACAAAGCGGACCAGTGCTTCCTTGCCGTCGCGTGCCTCGACGATCGTCATCCCGGCTTTCTTCAATGAAACACGGATGACCTCACGGATGTGCAGGTCGTCGTCAACGATCAGGATACGGTGGGTCAAACGGTTCTCCGGGCGAGGATCTGTTAGCCTGTAGTGTCCTGGCGGGTATCCAGGGTTCGCTGCAATCGCCAGCTTCGGAAGCCCCAGCTACGCCACGACGCCATATCCTTACGCTGCTGTTCTACTAGGCAACCACGAATGGAAACAAGGGTAGGGTCGAACCCGCGAAGGAAGATGGCCCTGTTGATGGCCGGCAAGGCCTGGGGCCCAAGGCGGCGCAGGTAGTCGATGTCGATCGAAACACCCGTGCCGGTGGCCTCGCTGCTGTGGCTGACATTGTAGTTCGCGATGATGGCGTCAAAATTGACGAGCGAGGAGATATAGAGCGTTGCCGCAAGCGTGATCAGATTGGCGCCGATCAGCCAGTTGTTCGAGCGGTTCATTGCAATGCGGGCCACGATCAGGATCAGACCGAACACGACCAGCAGCATCCAGATGAATGCTGCCACGCGCCACCCACAGATAGACCAGCGACCGGATCACCGGGGAATGTTCAGCCGGGCCTCCCGGGCGCATCGCGGCCAGCACGAAGCCGGCAGCCAGCAGGGCGGTGAGGATCAGCGGATAGGCGCCGCGATGGGCGTAGGAAGCATAGGTAATGTCGGCGGGCAGCGCCACGTTGCCCCAGAGATAGGTCAAATCGAGGATGGTCTGGATGGCAAACAGCAGATTGAAAAGGATTAGCGAACGCAGGATCGTCGCGGCACCGAAGAAGTCGATTTCATCCGTCGCCGGAGCCTTCTCCGGTTCGGATGCCCGGGCCCAATCCAGGAGCACAGGCGGCTTGCTGCGCCACCAGACATGAATGAACGGCCAAACGAGCGACATCGCGGCGGCCCAGAACAAAATTCGCCCGATATTGAGATACGATGCCGCGTCGCTCGGGTTCATCAGCCTGATCCACTTTTCAAGCAACGGATTCGCCGACACCAGCAGCATCAGGAAGACCGCAGTGAGCGCGACGGGGACGAACCACACGGCGAAGCCGGTCGTGAGTACCGGTATCCTGAACGTGGCGACCGCATCGCGGAAGAATCGAAAAGGGCCGGTCAGAAACAGGTCGCAGAGCGCCGCGGCCTGTTCGCCGATATCCAGCCGCTGATGATTGGTCGCGAGCAGCAGGCCAACCCCGAGCGCAAGGATGAGGAAGGTGAGCGAGGCTGCGTTGAATTCCTCGATGGCCGGCACGAGGCCGATCGCGACGAGGACGCCGGCTACCAGCGTCCGCTTCATGCTCAGCTTCGCAAGATTTGCGAGAAGCGAGCCGCCGGCGAGGGCGATGGCAAAGATGACGGCGGATATTCCGATTGTCTCCGCGTAGAACAGCCAGTCAGCCAGTACCGCGAGCGCCAGCGCAATCGCCGGTTTCACGGGAAACATATTGTCCTGAACGGATCCGACGGCCGGTGCCTGCGAGGTGAAGTCAGTCATTGTGAAGCTTCCTGTCCGGAGTGATATGTCACCAACCAGCGCCTTTGCAGGAGGCTCGGATAGCCACCAACCATCGTTCGCGAGCCGCGCGGGAACAGGCATTGGGGGTTCCGCCATTGAGTTGCGGAGCCACTATCGATCGACGTTGTGCAATTGCCGGGAACGCGGTCTGCAAGAGTTCAGGATTTTTATGCAGTTTCCGTGCAGTCGCGCTTATCCGCTCGCGCCCGCCAAACAGGTTTGATACGGGCGGTGCTGTCGCTCCCCTATTGCAGCACCTGGTCCCATGAAAAATCTCAAACGTATCGGCATCGCCTGTGTCTGGCTCGCCGGGCTGGCTTTCGTGTTCGCCGCAGCCAACAAGAACGATCCGTATCTGATTGCATTGCGCGGCAGTGGAAACGTCGTTCTGTTTGCGGCGAGCATTGCCGTTGCCGCCGTTCTGATCCGTTGTGGCTATTGGCGACGAAGCTTCGCTGGAAAGGCTCTCGTCCTGCTGTGGTGCTTGCCGTTTGTCGCGATGCCGGCGGCCCATGCGTCGTTCGAGTGGCGCAAGCAGAGCGTTCTGCAAACCGACCCTGCGCAGGCGCGCAGCCTCGGGCAACATTTCATCGTCGGTTACTCTTCTTTCGCCGAAGTGGCCGCGCTCGCCGAGAAGGGCCTGATCGCCGGCGTCTACATCACCCGGCACAATCTTGCGGGTGTAACGGCTGAGAAGCTGAAGGCGGAAATCGCGTCGCTGCAGGACAGGCGCCGCGCTGCAGGCCTTCCACCCCTGATCGTGGCGGCGGACCAGGAGGGCGGTATCGTCTCGCACCTCGCTCCGCCGCTGACCAGGCAGCCGGCGCTATCGACGCTCGCTGGACTTTCGCCCGATATGCGGGCGGAGAGGGCGGAAGCATACGGTCGCCTTCACGGACAGGAACTGGCGGCGCTCGGAATCAACCTCAATCTTGCCCCCGTGCTCGATCTGCGGCCGGACTGGAAGCGCAACCGGTTCGATTTCAATACCCTGATCGGGCAGCGCGCCATTTCGGGTGATCCTGCCATTGTCGCCGATATCGCAAAACCCTACGTCCGCGGTCTCGATGCATCGGGCGTCGGCGCCGCCGTGAAGCACTTTCCGGGACTAGGGCGCGTTCGCTCGGATACGCACCATTTCAGCGCGGAACTGGATACGCCACTGGAGCAGCTCGAAGCCGCTGACTGGATTCCATTCCGGAGCGTATTGGCGGGCTCCAGGGCCCAGTTGATGATCGGGCATGTCAGGTTGACGTCGGTCGATCCGGATCGCGCAGCATCGCACTCGAAGCGCGTCATCGATGGAATCATTCGCAAGAAATGGAACTATCAGGGCATCGTAATGACCGATGACCTCGTGATGGGCGCAATCTATCAGAACAACGTCTGCACGGCGGTGACGGAAGCACTGAACGCCGGCGTCGATTTGTTGCTGGTCGCCTTCGACGGCACGCAATTTTACCGCATCTTCGATTGCGCCGCGGCCGCATCCGCCAAGGGGAAGCTCGATGCGGCCATGCTGCGCGCCAGTGAGGCGCGACTGAGAGGGGCGAGCGTGCCGGATTGAGCGTCTACACCCGAGAAGCCAGCCCCCGCTCGTCGCGCGGGCCGATTTCGGCTTCTCGCAATTGGGTTCGGAGCGCTGGCTTGTAATCCTGTCGTTTCGACCAGGACACATAGTAGGCAACGGCGGTCATCATCGAAATCCCGGCAGTACTGACGAGGATATGCATTGCGAGCGAATCCGGACCGGTAATCAGGACCAGATGGGCGGCAAAGGACAGAAATACTCCGGCGCAGAAGACCGGCAGCCATTCCTCGCCACACTTCATCACCGGCTGCAGCGCCTGCCACCCGAAGCCATGCCAGTTTCGCGGGACCAGATAGGTGAACAGAAACGCCAGCGCGAGGAAATGCAGCACCCTGTAGGGCGCGAGGCTCTCCTTGTCGTTCGGGAAGACGTCGCGAAGGAAATCCGCAGCAATGACGGTTTGCGGAAGCTTCCCTCCGACCGTGACGACCAGCGCGAACGCAAGGAGCAGCCACGCTGCGACACGCAAAGCCACGATATTCTGCAGATTTTTCACCGCTCGCATCTGCTGCGCACCGATTGAGGCAAACCAGGCACCGAGCACGAACAGCAGTTGCCAGGAGAACGGATTGAAGTACCAGCGCCCGTCCGGAAACGACGACAGGTTCCAGTCGAAATGGTGGGCTGCGGCGTAGAGCCCGACCGACCCTGCCAGGGTGAGGTTCGGCCGGCGCATCATTCCGAACATGACGATCGGAAAGATCGCCATCAGGACGATGAACAGCTGCAGCACGTCGAGATTCAGCGGCTTGGCCTGAAGCAGCAGGCCATGGATCAGCGTCCGGACGGTGTGGTCGACGATTCCCGACACGTTGAATTCGCCGATCAGTTCCGGGGCACGGGATTTACGCGCGACATAGCCGATCAGATCGATATAGATCACGAACAGGACGACATAGGCGACATAGAGCTGCCACAGGCGTTTGAAGATTCGAGTCGCGGTAACGACGAGCCCGCGTTCCAGCATCATCCTCCCGTAGAGGAGAGCGGCGGTGTAGCCGCCGACGAACACGAAAAGGTCGGTCGCACCGCTGAAACCGAAATTCCGCAGCGTCAGCAGGCTGACGACATTGTGCGGCACGTGATCCACGAACAGGAACCATGCCGCGATCCCGAGCAGAAGACGGAGTCGAGGATCGCCGTCGCGCGCGGCGAGCTCGGCCTTGATTGACGGATGCATTGTGTATGGAGAACTTTTCAGGTCGGGGGAGGCGAATCGCAATATAGCGCGACTGCTCGCCCGGTCAGGATGGAGTTAACGTGAACTATATTTAAGAAACCGATCCGCGATTACACCTTGTACGCAATCACAATATTTTGACGCCGGATCGTCTGAATGTATTCACGTTCTTTCATGTTTACGCAAGTCGCGGATGTGATCGAAATCGCCGGCCTGGATGTCGGCGGCCGTCGCGACGAATTCAGGCAGCGCAGCCTCGCCGAGAATATCAGCGGTGATGTCTTCAACCGAAGTATCCGCGATTTCATGGATGAAGCTGATGTTCCGGTATTCTCCCGAAGCGACCCGCGAGACGACCTCGCGACGGGTGATTTCGGGATCGACGATGGCTTCGCGGCCGCGGCGGCCATAATCGATCATGACGACGAAATACTGCATGCAGGCGCCCGTGCCCAAGTGGCAGCCGGAATCGGCTCGCTGCAGTATTTCGGAAAATCAGAATTAACGCAAGGAAAAATTCTGGAAAACAGAATTGAGGCGCCGGCATTGGCCGTCATCGGGCGAATCGGCCGGTCGTGGCCGGCAGGGGTTCGAGCTATTTTTCCGATGCGCGGCTGCCGGTCGTCCTGGCTGCCTTGCGCGTCCGGGCGGTCGCCTTGTTGCGCAGCCGTTCGATCTGACCTCTGGGCAAGGTGACGCAGATCTCGCCGATCCATTCGAGTTTCACGCCGGTGATCGGCTTGGCGTTGAAACTGGTGAGGTTGACCGACGTGGCTGATTTTCCGCGCTCGATCGTCTTCAGATAGCGTTCGCCGGTCTTCAGGCGGACGGCCGCTTCCTCGCCGTAACAGCTCGACAGTGGATGCCGCTGCTCGCGATACACCACGATAATGTCGCCATTCTCGTATTTCGGCAGCATGGAATCGCCGGCAACCTCGAACGCAATCGTTTCTTCGGCGATCGGGAAGGGCAGTTCGATCTCGCCGAGGCCCTCCGGCGGGACCTGTTCGTGCTCGGGCTCGATCGAGGCCCCGGCGCCGACCCGGCCCATGATCGGTACCGAATTCAACTCGAGATAATCCATGATGGGCGCGATTTCGGATGCCTTGATCAGGCGTATCCCGGACAGGATTTCCGAGACCGCGCCCGGGCGCACGCCCATCGCCGTCGCCAGCCCGCCCTTGGTCTTGCCCGGCTTCTCCAGGCCCCGTTCGATCAATCTGATATCCAGCATGGTCGGACCTTTTGCGAATTTAACAAGCGATAGCACTTCCGATTATCCGAAATCAAGCTTGACATTTATTTCGGAATATCCGAAATTGGGGGCGCCGGGCGACATTGACACGAGCAAGGACCGGGAATGGAACCAATGAACTGGGCGCCCGAACATTCGGACGCGCTGCGACAGCAACTCGCCAAAGGCCAGTCGTTTTCGGAAGCCGTGAAGGCGATCAATCTGAAGTTCAATACCGATTACACGCGCAATGCCGCCATCGGCCGTGCGAGGCGAATGGGTCTTGCCGGACCGGTCCGGTCGAGCGCACCGGCAGAAGCCGCACCGGTAGCGGTGAGGATCAGCGAAATTCGCGCTGCCGAATTCGTCCCGTCTGCCCGACATTGGGAGAGGCTGGCGGCATGCGATGCGAAGCCGGCGAAACTGCGCTGCGCGGCGGTCGATCCGCGTCACCTCTCCCTGACCGAACTCGAGTTCGGCGATTGCCGCTACCCGTATGGTGGCGATGAAGAGGGGGAGGCCATCACGTTTTGCGGTCAACTGCGGCGGCCGGGCTCAAGCTACTGCGCGCCGCATTTTCATTTGAGCCGCAATCCTGTCGAGCCGGAAGGGTGCTTGGCGGACTCGATCCTGTCGTGGCTCGTCGCAGCGGCGTGAAAACGCCATTGCGCCTGCCGTCAATTCCATCGATTTCCCCGGAGACCGTCAGATGCCCAGAGTCAAACGAAAGAAGCCGCACGACCCCGCCCGATCGCACGACCGGCGATCCCGGGACGTGCCGCGCCATGCCGACGTTGCGGCTATGGAAGTCGACAATCCCCTTGCAATGGAGCCAGGTGAAAAGATCATCGCGCTGCGCTCGATCCGCAACGATCCGCTCGGTCGCCTCCATTCACATCGCCAGATCGACGAGGCGCAGTACCAGGCCGGACGCGCGTTCCAGAACGATTGGGAAAGGGCCGAGCGAGGCCCGCGCGCGATCGATCCGACCCGGGAATATGTCGATGGCGAACAAATGCGGGAGCCGATCACCGAGGGGCAGCGCAAGGCGGTGCTGCGGTTGAACCGGGCAGAGCGCGAACTGGGTGCCGACGGTTCGGCCCTGGTGCACGACATTCTGGTCCACGGGATGAGCATGGAGCAGATCGGGGAGCGGCGCGGACTGCGCGCGCAGCGCTGGAAGGACTATTTTTCGCGGCGATTCCGCGAATGTCTCGACCGGCTGGCGCTGCTCTATGGCTTCGCCAACGAGCACCCGGCTCGGGTCAAAAACCTGCCGCGCTAGATCATGTCGCCGCACCGGCGCGAGTCCGGCCCGACGAAAGCCCTTCAGCGGAGGTTTCGGCGGTAACGCATTTGCGTTGCTCCGGAGCCATGTCAGCGACAGGTCCCGCCCTGCAAAATCGGGGTTTGGCTATATCGGGATGCTTCCGGTAAAAGGCTTTGAAGTGCCTTGCGGCGGCCGCCAATTTCGCCAGGCAAAATAAAGCAAGAGGAAATGCCGGACATGACTGCTGCCAGACCGCAACTGCCGGACCGAACGCCGCGCGCGAAGGGCGAACCGACCGCTCTCGATGGTCTGCTGGTCGTCGATTTCACGCGGGTCGTTGCCGGCCCCGCCTGCACGCAGACGCTGGCCGACTTTGGCGCCGAGGTCATCAAGATCGAAAATCCGGACGGGGGTGACGATACCCGCCACTATGAGCACGCGGAAATCGGCGGCGAGAGTGCGGCTTTCCTCAGCCTGAACCGCAACAAGCGCGGTATCGTGCTCGACTTCAACAATCCGGCGGCGCTCGAAGTCGCTCGCGAACTGATCGCCAAGGCCGACGTCGTGGTGGAGAATTTCTCCGGCGGCGTGATGAAGAAGTTCGGCCTCGACTATGCTTCCGTCGTGGCCAGCAATCCGCGGCTGATCTACTGCTCGATCTCCGCCTATGGCCGCAAGGGCGAGTGGGCGTTGCGTCCGGGCTTTGATCCGATCACCCAGGCGGAAAGCGGGTTCATGTCGCTCAACGGCTTTGCGGATGGCGAGCCGGTGCGCACCGGACCGCCGATCGTCGACATGGCGACGGGTATGTCGGCGTGCAACGCGATTCTGCTGGCGCTGATTGCGCGCGACCGGCTCGGCCGCGGCCAGCAGGTCGAGGTCGCACTGATCGACACCGCCGTATCGATGACCGGATTTTACGGGATGGCGTATCTGATCAGCGGCGAAAATCCGGGTCGCTTCGGCAATTCACCGAACGGATCGCCGACGGTCGGCGTCTACCGGGCCTCCGACGGGCCGCTCTACATGGCCTGCGCCAACGATCGGCTGTACCGCCGCCTGGTGACGGATGTGCTCGAACGGCCGGATCTCATCACCGATCCCCAATTCGCGCACCGAAAGAATCGTACCGCGAACAAGGAAAAGCTGCGTGGCATCATTGCCGGCATTTTCGCCAGCGACAAACTCGAGAACTGGATGGCCAAAATGAAGAAGGCCAATATCCCGGTCGGCTATCTGCGCACAGTTGAGGAAGGTTTCAACGCGCCCGAGGTACGCGACCGTCACCGTCTCAGCCAGATCCCGCATCCGACGGCGGGCGTCGTGCCGAACATCGAAACGCCGCTGTATATGAGCCTGACGCCGACGATCGATCCGGTCGCGGCGCCGTTGCTGGGCGCGCACACCAACGAGGTGCTGCGCAAGACGCTTGGCTACGATGATCGCCGTATTGCAGCCCTGTCCGAAGCCGGGGCGTTCGGAAAGGTCGGCAATACCGCCTGAACGGCGGGGCGACCTGGCATAGCTACGATTTGGCGCTGCCACGAAGTCCCCGTGTGTTTGTCCCGAAAAGGTGCCGAACTCTGACGTTTTCGGCCACAATCGAAACCGACGCTGGCGTCATGAAAACGCTGGCCGTCATCTCGATTCTTGCGCTGCTCACGATTTCCGGGGCGGCCTATACCGACCAGCTTTTCACGGGCGAGCAACACATGACGCAGGCGGCGGACTGAGTTCGCGGCGTCAAAGCACCTTGGGGACGGCACCATGCTTTCGATTGATCAATTCTTGCGTTTCATCAGCGTTCCGGCCGTGATGGCGGCCTTCCTGATCGCTTCACAGGTTTCGGGCGCGGGAATCTTCCAATCCAGGCCGATGTATCTCGCAAGCGAATAACAGACCTTCGTTTCCGCACCGGACCAACCCGTTCAAAGCGGTAGCTTTTCCCGTTTGTCTGCGGCTAATCTGCCGCCAAAACGGGAGAGAAGCACCATGAATGACGGCACTCCGGTCCGGCCGGCGCGAAATATCGAGCTCGGCGCGAGCGGCGAAGAATTCCAGAATCTGCACGAATTCATTCGGAAAGCCCGCTCACGGCTCAATCAGAACGCCTGGGATTACATCGCCGGGGCTTCCGAGACCGAGACCACCATGCGGCGCAACCGCATGGCGCTCGACGAGATCGCGTTCCGGCCGAGGGTGCTGCGCAATGTCGCCAAGGTCGACGCCTCCACCGAGGTATTCGGCCGCCGACTGCGTTTGCCGGTCATGATCGCACCGGTGGGCGCGCTTGAGATATTCGATCCGGATTCGGGCGCCGCCGTCGCGCGTGGAGCCGGGCATTTTGGCGCTTCCCACATGCTGAGCTCTGTGTCCGAGCCGGGGCTGGAGGCGACCGCGAAGGCAGCGCCGGATGCGCTGCGCATCTATCAGCTCTATGTCCGGGGCGACGATGCGTTCGTTGAGGACGTCGTCAGCCGCAGCATCGACAATGGCTATGCCGCGTTCTGCCTGACAGTGGATACCGCGCATTACAGCCGGCGCGAGCGCGACATCGCCAAGCGCTATGTTCGCGAAAGCCGCATCCGCGCGACCGGTGGCGACCACCAGAAGGGGCTGGAATGGCGCACCGTGAAGCTGATCAAGGACAAGTATAAAATCCCGCTCGTCATCAAGGGTATTGCGACGGCGGAAGACGCGGCCATTGCGCTCGACCATGGCGTGGACTGGATCTACGTGTCGAACCACGGCGGACGTCAGCTCGATCACGGGCGTGGCTCGATGCATGTGCTGCCGGAAATCGTCGACGCCGTCGCCGGTCGCGCCAAGATCATGGTCGACGGTTCCATCTGCCGCGGCACCGATATCGTCAAGGCCATCGCCTCGGGCGCCGATCTCGTCGGTATCGGCCGGCTGCAGTGCTGGGCGCTGGCCGCCGCCGGCGAGGCCGGCATCGTGAGGATGCTGGAATTGCTGGAAGACGAGGTGATCCGCTGTCTCGGACTGCTCGGCGTCACCAGCTTCGGCGAGCTGAACAAGTCTTATCTGCACCCGGCGACGCCGACCAATCTGCCCAGTGTGTTCAGCGCTTTTCCGTTGCTGGATATCGAGCCCTATCGCTATTAGGGGAAGCCACCGTTGCATTTTCCAGCGCATACAAGAAGAAGCCGCACCAGGGACAAAATCTGAGCTGAATGCCTCAATAGTCGAAGCGGATGGTGGACAATCCTTTCGCTGCACTTGGTCTCGACAAGGCTATCGGCCTTCGCTGGACGCTACGGGACATTCAGGCCCGTCGGATCAAGCTGTCTCCGGTGAGCGACGAAGATCTGCGGCTCCTGACGGAGCTGGAGCTTGTCGAAGTTCGCGAGGAGGGGCCCGTGCTGACGCAGGCGGGCATCGCCGTGCTGAACGGCTAGCGCCTTGAATGCGTAATGAGCCTAGCGTGCCTTCAGGAAGCTTTCGCCGGAATCGCAGGGCGCGCAGCGGTAGGTGAGAACGTCATAGTTCTGATCGCGCGGTTCGATCGTCGCCAACCGCATCTGTTCGCCGCATTTCATGCAAGGCATTTCGATGCTGGTCTGAAACCGTGTGCAGGTCGGCGTTGGCCGGAATGTTTGCAGCATTTGATCCCTTGTCCCCCAGAGAGACTCTAACGAGACGCAACGCCACCGACGGTCGAGCCCTAGCCCCGAATCACTATGCCATACTGCCGCCACCATTGGAATCGGGGGCGCCACCCGTATCGCTACGGGCGCCGATTGAGGGATAAATTCCTTCGACTGGACTTAAGCCCGGTCGCCGGCACGCCACGGCCTGGAGCCATCGGTGCATATCGGCGCAGACGGGGCCTGGAATTATGCTAACCTTGCCAAGGCGTCATTGGAGAATGCGATCATGATGGAACCGAAACTCGAAGTCCCGGCCGAACTGCGAGATCTGGCCGAAAAGACCATTGATCAGGCGGAAAAAGCGTTCGGCATGTTCTTCGATGCGGCCGGCAAGTCGATGACGTCGATGCCGGGTGCGGGAACGGAGATATCAAAGCAAGCGCTGTCGTTCACCGAGCAGAACATGAAGGCGGCATTCGAGCATGCCCGAAAGCTGGTCCATGCGACCGATCTGCAGGAGGCGATGCGGATTCAGTCGGAATTCCTGCGAAGCCAGTTCACCAACGCCGGCGAACATATGCGGCAGATTACGGGTGGCGTGATGTCGGCGGCGAAGGACGCCTCGAAAGGCAAATTCTAGAGGCTATCGCCGGCGCGCGACGGCAATCCCGAAGAGGAAAGCGGCGAACGGGCTCGCGAGCGGTGTTTCGCGGGTAAGCGGGCGAACGTTGCCAGCGGCTGTCCAGGCTGCTGCGCGGTTTCGTCTGCCTTGCCCAGGCTACCCACTGCTGCATCGCGCTTTGCCGGCGCTGCTTCAACGCCGGATTTCAGAAGTCTGTCCGGCCATTCGATGCGCGCGGCGCAGTATTCCATTTGTTCCATGAGAACTCTGCCGATCGAAAATCCGGAACCATCGACCCGGCCCGGATTTGATTTCGACAAAGGAGATCACCCGTAGACATTCAAATGGCGAAGGATCGTTCGAACCAAAAGCATCCGAGGCGAACCGGCGGCGCGCCGCTGTGGGCCGCGGTTGCCGTTGCAATATTCGGCGTGCTCGGAATACTGGTTGTCGATCACGGGCCGCGGAACAAGCCAACGGTGAAGCCGTCGGTGGTGGCCAATTACAGCAGCACGGGCGAGGCCGCGCGCGCTGCCGGCGCCGAGGTAATTCCCACCCAACCGGAGTTGCAAGTCGAGCCTGTTCCCGCCGGGCCGAAGCCTGTGAAACCGGCCAATCCGAAACAACCCTGATCGTTTGTACTCAGGCGCTGTCGAGAAACCAGGCGCCTGTCTGCCTCATCAGCCTGCGCTTGTCCTCAAGTCCGATCGTCCAGTTGGCGTGAAACACGAACGGCTCGATGCTGCCCTGCAGCGGAACGGCCGGCGGCTCGGGCAGAAGCGTGCGATATCCGATGCCGTTGACGAATAGCGCCTCGGACAGGAGATGAACATTGCCGAGCCATGCGGGATTTTTTGTAATCATCGCATCCATCGTGTTTTGCTCGTCTACCATCGGTTCGCCGGGCGGGCGGAGCCTGTGCTCGGCCAGCAGCGCGTCCATCAAGCCGCGTGTCGTGGCTGAAGATTTCGCCGACAGAAATCCCCAGCAGAGGACCGGCGGAAACCGGCGCAAGCCCTCAGTCTGAAACGCAAGCGGAAAAAATCGGGCGATGGCGTCGAGATACCAGAGGGGGTCGGCGAGCCAGCCGACGTCTAGGTCCGCGTAGACGACGTGGCGGTATCGATCCAGCAGCCAGCGCAGATAGTACACCTTCGCCCAGTTGATTTCGATGAACGGCTCGGTGCCATAATCGGAATAGCGATCGGGCAAGCCGCCGACGGATTGATCGAATTCGGAAAAGGAATGCGCGACGGCGCCAAAGTGAAGTACGATAGGGTCTACCGTATCGGCGGCATTGTCCGGTCGCGCAACGTGGACGATTCGGGGGTCGATGCCGGCGCGCGTCAGGCCGGTCAGCGAGTTCTGGAGGAAATCCTCCAGGCCCTTGCTGGCGACCAGCGCTACTATGACATGTTCATTCATGCTAGATACCGCATCCGGCGCCGCGCCGCGCGACAAGTCGTAAACGGACTTGCGCTTTGTGGCAATGTGCGGCTAATCGCCTATCTGGCTCCATCGTTGCAAGATTTGATGACCGACGCTTTTGATCCCTCCTGCGTGCCCGATCGCGTTGTGCGCTGCTTCTGGCATGGCCCGTTTTCGCCCTATGAGGCGCTGTGTCTGACGAGCTTCGTGGCCGCAGGTATTGCGGTCGAGCTGTTCAGTGACGGACCGATATCCGGCCTGCCGCCGGGGGTCACCGGCCGGAGCGCGCGCGAGATCCTCGACCACGATGTTGTGTCCTACCGGCACGAGTTCGACGGCCCGAGCCCGGCGCTGCACGCCAATTATTTTCGCTATGCCATGCTCGAAAAACTCGGAGGCTGGTGGATCGATACCGATATCATCCTCACGGCAGCATCGCTTCCGACCACCGATATTTTCGTTGCGCGACAATCGGACCGGCAACTGAATACATCGGTGATGCGCTTTCCGGCCGGGCATTCGCTGATGAAGGCGGCGCGTGAACGGACGGCGCACGCACTGGAAGATGCGCGCTGGGGCGAGACGGGTCCCGATCTTCTGACGAAGCTACATCCCATCTGCGCGCCGCACGTTGCGGTAGCTCCGCAAGTCAGCACCTATGCCGTCGGTGCCGAGGAGTTTCAGAAATTTCTGTTGCCGGAAGCGTGTGAGGAAGTGGAGGCGCGTGTCGCCGAATCCACATTCGTTCATCTCTGGAACGAGATGTGGCGCAAGGCCGGCATTCCGAAGAATATCGCTCCGCCGCGCGGCTGCTGGCTAGACCGGATGTTCGAGCGTCATGAAGTCGCGGCGGTGTGGTCGGATCGGCTCGATGCGAAATATGTCGAGCGCTGGGCCGCACTGAGGCGCGACCGGGATCATGCCGGCCATTACAATCTCGTGCATGATCGCGAGATCGCGCGCTTGCGCGCGGCACTGGCCGCGCAGCAGGGCGCTTCCACGATCGGGAAGATGATCGGCGGCATGAAGCGGCGGCTCTTTTCGTGGCGCGACTGACCGTTCGCGATTTGACACGTCGGGCAAATCAGCGGCATAAGGTCATCATTCCAAAAACAGCAGCGCAGGCGAGCGAGCGTTCAGCGCACGCTGACGAATGCACCCCAGCAAGCCGCCAGGCCTGCGGCGACCAGTACCAGCAAGGGATTGTCGCAGAACGGGCTGCCGTACTGACACATCGCCGTGCCGAACGAACCAATCTCGTGCCGCGCCGCCGCATAGAACAAGCCCGACAGAATGACGAGCACGGTAGCAACGAAATACATCGAAACCTCCTTGCGCTCTCGATGAGCTGCCGACTTGCTTGCCAGCGCTCGAGTTTATCTCTCCGGCAATGCCCCGTTCGATCTGATTGCCGTTGCACTTGACGCGTCGGACAAATCAGGGGCACATTGGCATCATCGAAAGAATGTGAGCCCGCGCCGGAAATGGTGGCGGGCTTTTCTGTTTCACCGGATATTCAGCCTCAGACGATCGTCGGCCGAAGCCGTTTCGATTTGTCGAAACCGTTTCGTCGAATTTTCTGCATTTCATTGACTGCTTGAAAACGATTTGACACGTCGGGCAAATCACTGGCAAAATACCATCATCGAAAAGTCGTTCAGAGCCCGCACGGAGCAATCCGTCGCGGGCTTCTTGTTTGAAATTCCCGAATCGGACGGTGGCCGCACATCGACGCCGCAACTCCAGCGCCTCGCCCGGGCGTCACGAGCGTACCACCGTCCGAGCCTTCCATCATTCGAATTGGCCGGCGCGCGCGAACGTGCCGGCATGCGGCGCGGATGGTCAGCGTCGCAGCGGCCCCTGACGGGATAAGGTTCGCGCCCCAAACGGTCTGCCCGCACAGCGACTGTGCCGCACATTTTTTCCGGAGTGAGCCCATGACCGCGTATCTGATCTCGCTTGCGCTGGTCGGGCTCATCGTCATTGCCGTATCGGAGGAGTTTTCATGAGCGCTGAAGCAACTCAAGTTATCCGGCGTCCCAAAGGCGATGCCGAGAGGACGGATTTCCCGACGATTGCGTTCCGCCCCGCACTGCAGAATTCGCCGATCGACAGCGTCGAGGAAACCAGGGAGAGCAACGTCAGCCCCGCCGGGCGAGCTATCTGAATGACGAACGTTCCTACTGAAATCCGTTCTCTGGCAAGAAGGCATACCCGCACCGCGATCCGTGTTCTCGTCGGCGTCATGCGCAGCGAGCAATCAACCCCTGCCGCGCGCGTTACGGCCGCCAGCGCCATTCTCGATCGCGGTTGGGGCAGGGTCGCACAACCGCGGGAGAGCGGCAGCGACGGTCCGGGCGAACAGATCCATGTGATCGAGCGATCTATCGTTCATCCCGCAATATCCGTTGGCGAAGGCACAGAGCGTTCCATTGACGATTCTCAGGATCCCGACAGCCAGGGTATTTGAGCCGCTTCTTGCGCCCGCCCGCTACAAGGGGGTCTACGGCGGTCGCGGCTCTGGCAAGTCGCATTTTTTCGGCGAACTGCTGGTCGAGACGTGCCAGGCCGAGCGCGGCACGCTGGCGGTCTGCATTCGCGAGTCGCAACGGACGCTGGCGCAATCGAGCAAGCGACTGATCGAAAGTAAGATTGCCACGCTTGGCATCGGGAGCAGATTCCGGCTCTTCAACGACAAGATCGAGACGCCGGGAGACGGGGTGATTATCTTTCGCGGGTTGCAGGATCACACGGCCGATTCCATCAAGTCCCTCGAAGGATTCCGCATCGCCTGGATCGACGAGGCGCAATCGCTGAGTGCACGCAGCCTGGCACTGCTGCGCCCCACGATCCGCGCAGAAGGTTCCGAAATATGGGCCTCGTGGAACCCGCGGCGAAAATCCGATGCGATCGATGATCTCCTGAGAGCACGCAGGCCGCCGGGCGCGATCGTCATCAATGCGAACTGGCGTGACAACCCGTGGTTTCCGGCTGTGCTGGAGGAGGAGCGACGGACCGATCTTGCGCTGTATCCGGACCGTTATCAGCACGTCTGGGAAGGAGATTACGTGAGGGCATTTGAAGGCGCGTATTTCGCGGAGATGCTATCGCAGGCACGCACGCAGGGGCGCATCGGAAGTGTCGCTGCCGATCCTCTGTTGCCGCTGCGTGCATTCATTGACATTGGCGGATCCGGCGCGACGGCGGATGCCTTCACGATCTGGATCGTGCAATGGATCGGAGCTGAAATCAGGATTCTGGATTATTATGAGGCCGTCGGCCAGGTGCTGGCGTTCCACGTAAACTGGCTGCGATCACGGGGCTACGCCAACGCCATTCTCCATCTGCCGCATGACGGCATCAACGAGAACAACATCACCGGCAAGCGCTATGAAGATCATCTGCGCGAGGCCGGATTTACCGTCGAGCCGCCGGTAAGGAATCAGGGCCGGGGTGCGGCGATGATGCGGATAGAGGCGCTGCGTCGCCTGGGGCCGCAGATCTGGTGGAATGAAGCGTCCACCGAGGCTGGCCGCGATGCGATCGGATTTTACCACGAGCGGAAAGACGACGTCCGCAACGTCGGCCTCGGGCCGGAGCACGATTGGTCGAGCCATGCGGCGGATGCGCTGGGATTGATGGCGATCTGCTACGAGGCGCCGGGGAGGACGGGGAATTTCAATCGAACGATCGACTATGCCGATCGGGGATGGAGGTGAGGTCCGGTTCGGCGTCGGCAGGTTTCGGAGTTGTGGCTACTTCTTTTCTCTCTTCGCCGCATAAGCGCGCTGCGCCTCGTCGGGACAGTAGGCTACCGGTCCGCCATCGTCCTTGAATTTCCTGTTCACAGTCTTCTGCATGTGGAATGTGTTGTCATCAATTCGGCTCATCCGGACGACGTCCAGGCTGGATGTTCCAGCCTCTCGTCGAGAACTCGTTTCCGCGCCCTTCTTTGCCGCGGAAGGCGCTTGCTTCGCCGTCGGCTGACTGCAGGTCATGCTCAGGGACATGGCCGCCTGCCCCGTGTTCATTACCTCGACGACCTTGCATTCAGTCTTACCGCTGGAAATTGACCCGTCGACCAGGCCGATAGCGATGTCGCCCGATTTTGCGCAGTGATCGCTGAAATCCGGGCCGGTGCCGGCATAGATGCCGTCCTTCGGTCGCCACTGGTTCGGGCGCGCTAGCTGTTCCGGAATCTTGTACCGGGCTTCTTCCTTAGCGCGCTTCTTTTCCTCGATGTGCATTCGTTGCACATCCTCTGGGCAATAGTCGGCCTGCCAACTTGGCCCCTTGAATTGCCTCGCAATCGTCTTTCGAACGGACATCGATTTGTGATTGATCCGTTTGAGCAACATGATCTCCTCGAACGGCCGTTCGCCGGCATCAGGGTCACGTGCTGATGTTGGCATATTGATATCGTAGCATGTC
The DNA here is from genome assembly GCA_029946075.1 of bacterium. GTDB lineage: Bacteria > Pseudomonadota > Alphaproteobacteria > Rhizobiales > Xanthobacteraceae > Bradyrhizobium. Next base: position 19,437 of record JAQSDT010000672.1, read on the forward strand.
ATGTTCAACTTGATGGCGCCTGGAGCCGTATCCGTTACCTTGTTAACGCTGCAGTTCCATTCAAATCCACTGACCGATTTTTCGGCTAGCTCAATGGCAAAGACGCCATACTCTTTCCGGCAGTCTGAATCGAAATCTTTGCCGGGACTCTCGTAATAGCCGTCGGCTGGACGCCACTTTTCTAATGTCGATGCCGGGCTGGGCTGCGCAAGCGCAGATGTAAGCGCCCCCAATAGCGCGGAGACAAGGGCGAGCCCTGTAATCGCGCAATAGTCTGTTTGTTTGCAGTTCAACGACGCTCTCCGGCAACGCTCAAAACTCTCCGGCAACGCTCAAAACTTCACAGATTATACAGTTCTCGCCTAGGTTGATCAATATCGACTTGGTTGCCTGCGCAATGCGTCGCTTCTGCCGTATAGCCACACAATGCAAGGATCATTGATGTCTTGGAAAGATGTGATGCGACGAGTGCTACCACCAAGCCAGATCTCGCCGGATACGATCCGCACGCTCCGGTTCCACTACCTAATGAGATCCCTCCTGTCGGCCGTCCGACCACCTTTGACGATCGCTTCGGCAACTGGAGTTCTTCCTCCAGCGTCAGTGCGCCGATAGCCCCTAGTCAGCCGATGGCGCCGTCACCACCGGCAGGGCGTTGGCCTGGCCTCGTACCCGGCGAGCCGATGCCCGACTATCCCTTTCCACCGTCGGTCTTTGGATTTCCAGGCACATCGACTACGCCGGGCGAACAGGATTGGGCCTGGGGGCTGATCCGGCCCGCTGAATGGGACAAGGCGCGATAGCGCCAGTTCGATCGATTCCGAAGCTGGATTTTTCACCAAGCGAGAAGCTCACCATGCCCAAAATGTCCACTTCAGATCTCAAGGCAATGCTTGCCTTCGAGAAAGCCGACGCACTGGCCGCGATCTCGGCCACGCGGTTGACCGAAGAACGCGCCGATGCGATGGATTACTATCTTGGCGACATGAACAAGGACATGCCGGCGCAGGACGGCCGCTCGCGTGCGGTCTCGACCGATGTCGCCGACACGATCGAAGGCCTGATGCCGTCGCTGATGGATATCTTCGCCGGCTCCGACGAAGTGGTGCGGTTCGAGCCGGTCGGGCCAGAGGACGAAGCGGCGGCGCAGCAGGAGACCGACTACGTCAACCACGTCTTCATGCAGCAGAATCCGGGCTTCATGGTGCTCTACTCCTTCATCAAGGACGCCCTGCTTTCAAAGGTCGGCATCGTGAAAGTGTGGTGGGAGGAGCGCGAGGAGGAGAGCCGCGAAACCTACTACGACCTGACCGATGATCAGTTTACGTTACTGGCGCAGGCGGCGGCCGAATCGAATGGCGCGATGAAGATCGTGGCTCATACCGCGCACAATGCGAGGTAGCTGGTCACGAAGATGGAGGAAACGGACGGAGCAAACGGAAACTGATGCGTTACGGGTTCATATAGTAGTGAACGCTTGCGGTTAAGAAAAACCCGCCAAACGTCCAAGCGATCGCAATCCGTTCGTTTCGGATTGTCTTCGGGAGATGAGCACGGCCAGTTTCGTTCAAAGATGCCGGATCAATCTTGGTGATTCGACCGCGCCTCGGGAGTTTCCAGCTCAAAACCTCACCGGCGAAGGGCGCGCCCGGCACATGATTGTTCAGTATCCGTCGAAAGTCGTTCAGATACATCCCTGCGCAAAACCCGATAGACCAGATCGCGACGAGTGCATCTGCGAGATAGGCCATTTGTTCGGTTCCTGCTCACGGCTCAGGCGGGCTTGATTTATGCAGAACTCGTGCAGAAATACTTATGCAACAATCCAAAGGTGTATTGTTGATTGCAGTGCCTGGGGCGTGTAGTTTCGGCTGGTAGATGAACGGTCCAGTCCATGTCTCTCTTCATGTCTTTATCGAGCTGGCTGCACGGTGGCACGATGACGCTCCCGCTGTTGTCGGTTGACCGGAGCCTTACGGGCTCACTGGAGCGCGCGGAGGTAAGGATGCCCGTGATGCGCATGTGTTCGCTTGTCTTTGCTACGATAGCGCTTGTAGCGCTCTGCGGTCATGCCTACGCGCAGCCAAGGTGTCCGGAATTAGCGAAACTGCGAGGCGAGGCCGCTAAAACCGCTACGCAGTTGACTGCCATGGCTACGTGCGAAGCTTACAACGGCTTTTCCATGACGTGGGGTAGAATCGTTCGCTACGCCAATGAGCATCGCGGGTCGTGTGAGATTTCCAGCGTTTCGCTAACCGAGTTCGAGAGCCGACATCGCGAGGCCCTGAGGATGCGTGATGCTATTTGCACCGGTCGACCGCTTCAGCCATTTCCGCCGGACGTCATTCGACAGTGAGACGGCGGAGGTTGCTCGGCAATCTCGTAGCTAATTTTAGTGAGGCTTATCGCGCCACCTGGCCAGACTTCTGGCAGATCACTTCGTAACGTCGCCATTCCTTTGTTGCGGATGGGGCTCCAGGCGTCCTGCACAGCGTCAATCAATAATTTCGCGCTGAGCAGTGCTTGCTGGAATCTGCGGTGAAGCTGCACGCATCAATGCACAGATCCTCCTTCAATGGTCGCAACGGGATCTGTTGCGTGTCACGAGCCCACAGTCCGAGGTAGCGGCATGGCCAGTTCATTCGATAATCCCAACCACAATCTGTTCGGCTCTCGAGGTCTTCGTGCGAGGGAAAAAGCCCCCACGGATATCCCTACAATCGACCAGCTGATGCGGCCGCCGCAGACCCCTCCCTGGTGGGAGCTCTTTCCGCCGCAGCCATCGTCGAATGATCAAAGTCCGTATGCTCCGGTTCCGCTTCCGATCATGCCGCCACCGCCATCGCCGCCGCCTCCGCGCGACGTCGATCCTCCCTCTCGCCCGCCGGAGTGGCTGTTTGGTCCGCCTCGTATAAGTGGCGTTTCAATTCAACCCTCGTCTTCGATTCCAGCGCCCCGCGGACTTCCGGCCCTGTTGGCAGAAGTCGGGGCTTTCGACCCATCAGATCCAGAGGCGCCGCCGGCCGGTGGGTTACCTGGCCTCATTCAGCAATACTTGCGCAATAGCCACTGATGCGCTGGCCGGTGAGACAATTACGTCGGGGTTCGGCCGAGCGCTTGTTACCACTCTCCCCTTTACTGTGAGATCCATATGACGACTTCTGCTCCCTCGGCGGCGCCCGCGCTGTTGCCTTCGCCTGCAACCCACGACGTGGCGATCGTAACCGCGCGGAAACTCGCGCATGCGCGCGTGGCGGGCGTTCCGCCCGAAGAATTTGGCATCGAGCGTGGCGCGCGCAGCATCCGCGACAGCAATTATTGCTTTCACGAAGTCGTCACCAAGACCGAAGGTCAGTTGATTGCGGAAGGGTTCGACGACGAGCAAATCAAGTCGCTCGGCGACTACAACGGCAATACCGACATCGAGACGCTTGCCCGGGATGCCGCCGGCGAGCATCTCGGTGCCACCTCCGACGGCTCGAATTCGGCGGCGCGGCTGGTTCGCATTACCGAGCATTATGTGCGGATGGATTATGAGGGGAACGGTCAGCCTTGTCTCTATCAAGTCATCACCGGTGGCGACCATGGCG
>JAQSDT010000673.1 GCA_029946075.1 bacterium
CATGTGGTGCGCTGCTTCGAGGATTCCGACATCACCCATGTCGAAGGCAAGATCGCGCCGCTGGCCGACATCGAGACCATCGAGACCGAACTGATGCTGGCCGACCTCGACAGCCTCGAGAAGCGCGTCGACAACCTCGCCAAGAAGGCCAAGGGCAACGACAAGGACGCCAAGGAGGCGCTCGATCTCGTCAACCGCGCGCTGGTGCTGCTGCGCGACGGCAGGCCGGCGCGGTTCCTCGAGCGCAAGCCCGAGGAAGAGCGCGCGTTCAACATGCTGGGACTGCTGACGTCCAAGCCCGTGCTGTACGTCTGCAATGTCGAAGAAGGCTCGGCGAAGGACGGCAACAGCTTTTCGAATCAGGTGTTCGAGCATGCGAAGAAGGAAGGCGCGGTCGCGGTGGTGATTTCGGCCAAGATCGAATCCGAGATCGCGACACTGTCACGCGAGGAGCGCGCGGAGTTTCTCGAAACGCTGGGCCTGGAAGAAGCCGGCCTCGACCGCCTGATCCGCGCCGGCTACCAGCTGCTCGACCTCATCACCTATTTCACCGTCGGCCCGAAGGAAGCCCGCGCCTGGACGATTAATCGCGGCACCAAGGCGCCCGCGGCGGCCGGCGTGATCCACACCGACTTCGAAAAAGGCTTCATCCGCGCCGAGACCATCGCCTATCCCGACTATGTCGCGCTGGGCGGCGAAGCCGGCGCCCGCGATGCCGGCAAGCTGCGGCTGGAAGGCAAGGAATACGTCGTCGCCGACGGCGACGTGATGCATTTCAGGTTTAATAACTAAGATCTCTCCGCGTCATTGCGAGAAGCGAAGCGACGAAGCAATCCATCTATCCCCGCGTGGAGAGGTGGATTGCTTCGCTGCGCTCTCAAGCGCAAACGCTTTGCGTTTGTCGCTGACAATGACGGTGCGGATTCCTACCGCATATGCCCCTGATCGCGGATCGCGCCGAGGTGCTCGTTGATGCGGAACACGATCAGGATGAATTCGGCGGCGATGCGCGAGAACACGATGCCGACCACGACGCCGGCGATCGAGGACAATAGCAGGATGAAGCCCCCGAACGGGCTGATCGCCATCGCAGCGAGGCCCGAGAAAACGCCGGATATGCCGAACAAGATGATCAAGCCGATGACCAGCCAGTAGAATGTCTTGATGATCGTGGGGGTAATGAAGCGGTCCCACTGAAACAGATCCTGAAAATCGAACATCGGTGGTTCTCCTGGCGGGTCAAATAACCTGGTCCCATCACGCACAGGGCTAGCGCCGAAGCCTGCTTCGGGCAAGTGAGCGGCGAGCGCGGCCAACGGTGCTCGCCCGCGGCGAACGTGCCATGCGTGTGGGCGGGTTGAGATTGCCGCAAATAGCGGCCACATTCGGGCTTCCCTGCCTCTATTCCTCACCTGATCCAGAATCGAATGACCACGCTCACCTTCGAAGACTTCAAGCCGGGCCATTTCGGCACGTTCGGGCCGCGCCATGTCTCGCGCGAGGAAATTCTGGCGTTCGCCGCCGAATTCGACCCGCAGCCGATGCATCTGGACGAGACCGCCGCCAAGGCCTCGATGCTGGGCGGCCTGTCCGGCTCGGGCTGGCACCTCGGCTCGCTGATGATGGGGATGCTGTTCGACGGCTTTATCGGCCGCACCGAATCGCTGGGCTCGCCGGGCGTCAACGAACTGCGCTGGATGTCGCCGCTGCGGCCGGGCGACGACCTGACGCTCGATGTCGAGGTCTCGGAAGCGCGCGTGTCGAACAGCCGTCCCGAGACCGGGATCGTCACCTTCAAGGCCTCGGCGCGCAATGCGGCCGGTGTCACGCTGTGCGAACTGGTGTCGCCGATCATCGTGCGGCGCCGTGCCGGCGCGGCCGCTTAACGGAATTCCGACATGCGTTTCTTCGAAGACATGGAAATCGGCGCGCGCCGCGAGATCGGTTCGTTCACCTTCACCGCTGAAGACATCAAGCGGTTTGCCGCGCAGTTCGATCCGCAGACATTTCACCTCGACGAGGAGGCGGGACGAAACTCGCTGTTCGGAGGCCTGGCCGCATCCGGCTGGCATGTCGGTTCGGTCTGCATGAAACTGCTGGTCGCCGACGGTCAGCGCCTGATGAAGGAAGCTGCGGTGCGCGGCGAGAAGGTTGCGGTGTGGGGGCCGTCGCCGGGCTTTCGCGAACTGCGATGGATCAAGCCGGTGCTGGCCGGCGACACCATCAGCTTTTCGAGCGTCATCGAGGCGAAGCGCACGTCGGAGAAGCGGCCGGAGTGGGGCATTCTTCAAGCCCGCAACACCGGCATCAACCAGCGCGGCGAGCCGGTCTATTCGATGTTGGCGACGGCGTTCGTGCCGCGACGACCAAAGTAGGATCGTAGTCCGGATGGAGCGCAGCGAAATCCGGGGGCGATGTATCCGCGGAGAGACCTTTCCCGGATTGCGCTTCGCTCCATCCGGGCTTCTGTAACGGGCCTTGGTTAGTCAATCCCTTTTTG
>JAQSDT010000674.1 GCA_029946075.1 bacterium
TCGACCCGGATATCGCGAACGATCATGAAGCCCGGCGTGGCAGGCGTTGTGCCCTGCGTCACCTCCGGTACGATCGCCGTGCGCTTGGTCGCGCCGGGGATCGCGCGGAATGCCTGCGTAGCGCCAGCGAGTGCCGCCGCGCCATACGGCTGGGAGGCGTAAGGCGATCTACCGAACATGATGCAACGGCCTGGTCGCTAGACCGCTTCGGCGAGTCCGTTGGCAATCCATGCCGCCGCGTCCTCTTCGGGCACCTCGACGGTCTTGCCGGCCGGGAACACCTCCTTGCGTTCGGGCCTGCCTTCCGCGACGAACACGAAGCGATGAAAGCTCGCGATAATGAGCACCTTGGTGAGCATGGTGTGGGCTCCGGTGATTTGCTGTTCTAGGAATGGCAGCCGGGCCGCGACTAGGCGACGAGGCGGGTCCAGGTGATTGCAGATGTGGAGCCGCTGGAGTAGCGCGCCATGAAGTTCAGCGTCACCATATGGTCGCCGGTTGCGCCCGGATCATCGACGTCGGGATTCCAGACGTCGCAATTGCCGAGCACGATCTGGTCCTTGTAGTTGGCGACCGAGCCCATGGTGAGGTCGAGCGACAGGCTCGTTTGGCGCGTCATGAAGGTCGAGTAGTCGGCCGCCGCGCTGAAGTAGATCTGCACCGATCCTTCGATGTTGAAGAGGCCGAGGCCGAGGCCAAAGGGCGCGTTGGAGCCCCACGAATGCTGGTCGCGCATACTGTTGGTGATCGACATATTGAGGCCCATCACCTTGGGCGTGCTCAAGCCGAAAAGGCCGTTGACCGTGATATCCGCCGGCGTGACCGGATCGTAACCTGGCGTCGGCGCGGCATAGGTCGAGCTTGCGATCGCGGTGGTGGCGGCAGTCTCCGCCATGGCGCGAATGCCAAAGCTCATCTGGCCGGGCTCACCGTTGCGGAACGAGAGCGAGAGCGAATCGGCCAGGCAGCCGGCCAGGCGCCGGTACGGGTCGGTGGCGCCGCCCTCGTACTTCTCCTCGAGGGTAAAAGGCATCTTGGTGCTGGCGTTCTTGAGCACGTTGGTGGCCCACGCGCCGCACATCACCGACTCGAGCAGGATGTCGGAGGCGGCGTCGCGGACGAAGGGAAGCTCGATCGACTTCGGGAACGTGGAGAGGCCGCTTGTCATGTTGGCAGCCGTGCGGTCGCTGCGGCGTTCCGGCGAGCGTGAGGCCGAGCGCTGCGGCGCGCCGCTTACCCGGATATCGCGCAAGAGTTTGAAAGCCGGCGTCGCCGGCGTGGTGCCCATCGTCACCTCGGCAATGACCGCCGATTGCTTGTTAGCCGAGTCCATGGCGGTCACTCCTTGTCGAAGACGCAAAAAAGCCGCCCGGTTGGGCGGCGGGTCGAGCGGTCGGTTGTTGGGCTATCAGCCCACGTTATAAATCTCGTAAGCGATCGCGATGGCCTCGCCCCACATGCCGCCCTCATCAAAGCCACTGCCCATCGGGGCGACGGCGGTGATCCGGATCGATCGGGGCCCCGCCGAGAAGCGCCTCATGCGAAAGGCCGAGCGGATGGCGCCGGCGTAGGTCTCGGCCAGGTCGCGATTGACGGTGCCGGCGCGGAGCCGCGTCATGACGCGCACTGTGACTTGCCCCTCTTCGCGGTGAAAGTTGGAGCCAGGCGCGCCGAAAGTGTATTGCCGCTCGCTACCGCCGAGGAATTCCAGTTCGAGATAGCCTGCTGCCGTCCCTGGCGCGCCGGCAGCCGGCGGGTTCGGCTGCTCGGCCGTGTTGAGCGTGTCTTTGATCGCCCAGGGGATCGACGCCACCGTGCAGATGGTGGCGAGTTCAGCGCGGAAGGCATCGCGGACAGTGTCACCCGCCATTGCCCACGCCCGGCTTGATATAGAATTGGAGGGACGGATAGACCTGATCGCGCTGCACGCGCTTGCCGCTGCCGCCCTGCGCGCCCCACACCTTCACGCCGGCGTTGATCTTGACCAGTCTGTAGTCGAAGAACATCGACCGGCCGTAGCGCTGGACCAGGGCCCGCAGCACCGGTTGATAGATGCCGCTCCTGGCCTGCGCGCTCGCGCCGGCGCGCTTCTGACGGCCGTGAGATCGCTTCGTTGCCTTGCGTGCCGTGGCACCCTCGAGCTTCCGCGCATAGGGCTGCGTGTTCACGATCTGCACCCGGGCGTCCTCCTTCACGGAAAGGAGCGCTACCCGAACGTCGCCCTGCACCTCGGCGCCGTTGACAAGAACGACATGCGACTGGACGTAGCGACCGGAGACGACGGGCGACCGCTTGCGCAGCATGTCGAGCGCCCACAGGACTGCCTCGGCCATCTTCGGCCGGCTGATGAACTCGATTTTGCCGAACGGCTTCACGGCGTTGTAGTCGCGCTGCGGCACGCCATCGGTGACGACCACTGGCCGGTTGTCGAAGCCTTTGCCAACCTCCTCGCGCAGCACGGTCTCCGCCGCCCGGATCGTGGCGGCCTTCACCCATTCGC
>JAQSDT010000675.1 GCA_029946075.1 bacterium
CCGCGGACTTTTGCATTGTCTATCTGTGGGCCCAAATCATTAAGCGATGACTTAAACCGCTAAAAAATCCCGTTAACCGGAGGTTAAATTAACCTCTGGGGGGATGCCGGACCCCGCTTCTGAAGGGGAAAGAAGCGGGGCCGCCGTTCGCGGCTTAACCGGTTTCCTTAACTCAACGCTGCAGGCGGGCGAGCAGGCTCGACGTATCCCAGCGCTTGCCGCCCATCTTCTCGACCTCGGCATAGAACTGATCGACGAGGGCGGTCACCGGCAGATTGGCGCCGTTGCGGCGGGCCTCGGCGATGCAGATCGAGAGATCCTTACGCATCCATTCCACCGCAAAGCCGAAATCGAACTTGTCCTCGTTCATGGTCTTGTAGCGGTTTTCCATCTGCCAGGACTGCGCTGCGCCCTTGGAGATGGTTTCGATCACCGAGGGGACGTCGAGGCCGGATTTTTTCGCAAAATGAATGCCTTCCGACAGACCCTGAACCAGGCCCGCGATGCAGATCTGGTTGACCATCTTGGTGAGCTGGCCCGAGCCCGCCGGTCCGAGCAGCTTGCACATCCGGGCGTAGGCGGCGATCACGGGCTCAGCGGCCGCGTAGGCGTCTTCCTTGCCGCCGCACATCACGGTCAGCACGCCGTTCTCCGCGCCGGCCTGTCCGCCCGAAACCGGGGCGTCGATGAACTTGAAGCCTGCGGCCGTCGCGGCCGCGTCGAGTTCGCGGGCGACTTCGGCGGAGGCGGTGGTGTGATCGACGAAGGTGGCGCCCTTCTTCATGCCGGCGAAGGCGCCGTCGGCCCCGATCGTGACCGAGCGCAGGTCGTTGTCGTTGCCGACGCAGCACATCACGAAGTCCTGGCCTTCGGCGGCGGCTTTCGGCGTCGCGGCGGTGCGGCCGCCGAACTTGTCAGCCCATTCCTTGGCCTTGGCGCCGGTGCGGTTGTACACGGTCACGTCGTGGCCGCCCTTTTTCACGAGGTGTCCCGCCATGGGGAAACCCATCACGCCGAGACCTAGAAAAGCGACTTTAGCCATTGCTGCTACCTTGAAGTTTTGCCGGCAGAATTCGGGCTGGCCGGACGGTGTTCGGGAGGGAGCCGCACCATACTAGCTGCGCAGGGCAGGGCAACGCCTTCGTTTGGCGGGGGCGGGCGGTTTTGTGCTAGGGTCAGGCACCCGAAGAAGGCACAAAAAAAGGGAGTGACATCGCATGGGCGTCAGCGTGGGCGTACTCGACCATTTCAACATCCGGACCCGGAATCTGGCCGACACGGTCCGGTTCTACGAGGACATCATGGGGCTCGAAAAGGGCGCCCGGCCGAACTTCGCCTTCCCCGGCGCCTGGATGTACAGCGAAGGCAAGGCGGTGGTGCATCTGGTCGATATCTCCAGGACTGATGAGAAGCAGAAGCCGGATTCCGGCGTCGTCCATCATGTCGCCTTCGCCAGTTCGGGCTTCGACGGCATGAAGAAGCGGCTGGAGTCCAAGGGCATGGAATACGACTCCCGGCAGGTCCCCGGCGGCGACCTCTGGCAGATCTTCGTCAATGACCCCAATGGCGTGATGATCGAGCTGAACTATGAGGCCGCCAGGGAAGGCGGCGTCGTACCGCCCGCCGAGACCCGGGAAGACATCGGGGCACGGTAGCCTTTTGCCTTGATACGCTCTAATGGTCGCCCCCTGACATGACGGCGTTTCGGGCGTTGAAGAAGCGCATCAACACAAGCGAATAGAGCCCGGTTCTGATTCAGGAATTGGCCGGGCTCCGCGGGGAGAAGCGGGCGTGAGCGTTACACAGCAACAGGTACTCGATGCCCTTTCAAAAGTGGCCTCGCCGCGCGGCGTCGCGCTGACCGATGCCAACGTGCTGTCGGCGATTTCGGTCTCCGACGGCAAGGTGTTCTTCTCGATCAACGTCGACGCGGCGGAAGCCCGCGCCTGGGAGGATGTGCGCGCGCGGGCGGAAGCCGCGGTTCGCGCCGTTCCCGGAGTCAGCACCGCGATGATCGCACTGACCGCCGAGCGCAAGCCGGGATCGGCGGCGGTGCCCCCTGCGCCGCACAGCCATTCGCATTCCCGTTCTGCCGGCGTGCAGCCGGTGGCGGCCCATCGCCCGCCGCAGGGCGGCGCGTCGCCGATGTCCAAACAGGCCGATATCCCCGGCGTCGCCGCCGTCATCGCGGTCGCCTCCGGCAAGGGCGGGGTCGGCAAATCGACCACCGCGCTCAATCTGGCGCTCGGCCTGCGCGACCTCGGCCTTCGGGTCGGCCTGCTCGATGCCGACATTTACGGCCCATCGGTGCCGCGCCTCACGGGCATCAACGAGAAGCCGAAGCTCGACGACAACAGGAAGATGATTCCGATCCAGCGCTTCGGCCTGGCGATCATGTCGATCGGCTTCCTCGTCGAGGAAGACACCGCGATGATCTGGCGCGGGCCGATGGTGATGTCGGCGATCACCCAGATGCTGCGCGACGTCGCGTGGGGTACGCTCGACGTGCTGGTGGTCGATATGCCGCCCGGAACCGGCGATGCGCAATTGACGCTGGCGCAGAACGTGCCGCTCAAGGGCGCGGTCATCATCTCGACGCCGCAGGATCTTTCCCTGATCGACGCACGGCGGGGCCTTGCGATGTTCAGGAAGGTCAACGTGCCCGTGCTCGGCATCGTCGAGAACATGAGCTATTTCCAGTGCCCGCAATGCGGCACGCGCTCGAACATTTTCGGTCATGGCGGCGCGCGGCAAGAGGCCGAGCGGCTCGGGGTTCCCTTCCTCGGCGAGATCCCGCTGCACATGTCGATCCGGACCACGTCCGATGCTGGTAACCCGGTGGTGGCGAGCGAGCCGGATGGCCCTCATGCGGCGATCTACCGGGCGATTGGAACCAGGGTCCGCGACCAGCTTCAGGGCGCGATTGCGGCGGCCTGAGCGGTAGTTTCCGTTGCCGTAAGACTTTCGTTTAATCAGTGCTGTCATGCCTTTGTCGCGTTTTCGCGAGCGTACTTCCGTGTTAAAGCCGCCCCGCCTCGGCACCCCGGATGAAGTGGAATTCGCCCCACCGGAGGATCACTCGAGGGAAATACGGGAAACGCCCCCAAGGAGAGCTTGAATGAAGCGTCGTGAGTTTTTGAAAGTTTCAGCGGCCGGTGCAGCCGCGACGGCCGTTGCCTCGCCGGCGATCGCGCAGTCATCCCCTGAGATCAAGTGGCGCCTGACGTCGAGCTTCCCGAAGTCGCTCGACACCATCTATGGCGGCGCCGAGCAGGTGGCGAAGTACGTCGCCGAAATGACCGACAACAAGTTCCAGATCCAGGTGTTCGCCGCCGGCGAAGTCGTCCCGGGTCTGCAGGCGCTCGACGCCACCTCCAACAACACCGTCGAGATGTGCCACACCGTTTCCTACTACTACGTCGGCAAGGATCCGACGTTCGCGATCTACGCGTCGGTGCCGTTCGGCCTCAACGCCCGCCAGCAGAATTCCTGGTGGTACCAGGGCGGCGGCCAGGAGCTCGGCAACGAGTTCTTCAAGAAATTCGGCGTGATCGGTTTCCCGACCGGCAACACCGGCACCCAGATGGGCGGCTGGTTCCGCAAGGAGATCAAGACTGTCGCTGACCTGTCGGGCCTCAAGATGCGCATCGGCGGCATCGCCGGTCAGGTGCTGCAGAAGGTCGGCGTCGTGCCGCAGCAGCTCGCCGGCGGCGACATCTACCCGGCGCTGGAAAAGGGCACCATCGATGCGGCCGAGTGGGTCGGCCCGTACGACGACGAAAAGCTCGGCTTCGCCAAGGTCGCCAAGTACTACTACTATCCGGGCTTCTGGGAAGGCGGTCCGTGCGTCCACTCCTTCGTCAATCTCGACAAGTGGAATTCGCTGCCGAAGAACTACCAGGGCATTCTGCAGAGCGCCTGCGCGCAGGCCAACAGCTGGATGAACGCGCGCTACGACATGCAGAACCCCACCGCGCTGAAGCGCCTGGTGGCCGGCGGCACGCAGCTGCGTCCCTTCACCAACGAAGTGCTGGAAGCCTGCCTCAAGGCGACCAACGAACTCTGGGCCGAAGTCTCGGCCAAGAACGCCGACTTCAAGAAGTCGATCGACGCGATGCAGGCCTACCGCTCCGACCAGTATCTGTGGTGGCAGGTTGCCGAATACACCTTCGACAGCTTCATGATCCGCTCGCGCACCCGCGGCTGATCTGACAGGTCGCAAGACGAAGCCCGGTCTCCGCGAGGAGGCCGGGCTTTTTCGTGGGGTCGGCGAAGCGCGGAATCAAAATCGCGAAAACAACCCCATGCAAAGTAACTTTTTTCGTAGGCTCGCGGTACTCGCCCTCGATCAAAAAAGTTATGTAAGAGATTGATAAGTATTGGTGAAATGTGAATTTTGTCGGCTTTTTTTGGATCGGCTCTGTCGGATGACGTGGCGAGCATCCACGATGCTCCGGAAGCAGCTCTCGCCGATGTCACGCCGTGCCCTGGAGCGATGCTGCCCAAGCCGCTGCGGTTGCGCCGAGTACGGCTAATGTCGCGGTGGCACCATCAGCATCGCCCTTTTCGAAATCGCCATTGGACTGCGCCATCGTGTTTGTGACGTGAGCGAAGCAAATGACCGCGCGCATCTTCGCTGTCGCAAAGGCGTAGAGCGCGGCGGCTTCCATCTCGACCGCCATGATGTGCTTGGCACGGGCTGCAGCTATCGCCTGTTCCGTCTCGCGATAGGGCGCGTCTGTCGTCCAGACCGTCCCACGATAGCACTTCACGTCGAGGCTACCCAACTGCCTCTCGACGCGGGAGAGCAACTCCGGATTTGGTGCTTCGGCGAATTCCGATGGCGGAAGATAGTGGTAGCTCGTACCTTCGTCGCGAAGGGCCCGATCAATCAGAACAAAGTAGGGCGTGGGACCAAGGGCAGTGATGCACCCGGCTGATGTGACACTGATCAAACATTGACAACCTGATGCAAACATTTGTTCGGCAAGAAGGACCGCAAAGGACGAGCCGACGGCGCAGCCGACGATGCCGGCTTCGCCGTAGCCTTCAAGATCGAAGGTCAAGAGCTCAGTGTGGTAACAAGCCCAGCCCGCATGCGGCCGGGACTTTCCGGTGCGCCGCAAGTAGCGCACGAGATCGCCGTCAGGGTCGAGGATGCAGAGTTCCGGCACATCGACGACCGGAAGGCCGCGCTGCCGCCGGGCTTCGCGCAATAGTGACTCGGGCTTGAAGACCGACGGTTCATGGTGATGCTTGTTGGCCAGGATAGGCCAGGTGCCGGGTTTTCCGTTCATTGCACCGCGCTTCCGACGGGCAGACCTGCGGCTTTCCATTCGGGATAGCCTTCTTCCAGACGGCGGACTTTGTACCCCTTTGCCCGCAGTGCCGCGACGGCCTCGAATGACAGCACGCAATAGGCGCTGCGGCAGTAAGCGACGATTTCGCGCTTCCTGGGCAGTTCGGCGAGGCGCTTCTCAAGTTCTGCAAACGGAATGTTGAGCGCCCCGCTCAAATGACCCAATGCGAATTCGTCTTCAGGCCTGACATCGAGAACGGTGACGCTGCCTTCCTTCAAACGTTTCAGGAGTTCTTTTCGAGACACGGCCTCAAGCGCATCCAGCCGTTGAAAGTAGTCTCCGACGACGGCACGGACCTCGGCGTTGCGAGTTTCCGCGAACGAACGAAACGCGGCCAGCAAGGGCAGGATCGGTCCGTCACCCAGCGAATAGAGAATGTGCTTGCCGACACGCCGTGCTTGAACAAAGCCCGCGCGGCGAAGGTGTTGCAGGTGCTGCGACGTGTTGGCCACCGACAGGCCGGCCAGTTCGGCCAGGCGCTCTACCGACCGCTCGCCTTGAGCAACATGCTCAAGCAGTTCGAGCCGATGGGCATGTCCGACGACCCGCGCAAGTTCGGCGAACTGTTCGAAAATCTGCGTCTTGGGCGAGGCCACGGAGTGTTCCTTTGACAATTATTCAATTACATATTTGAGTGATTGAATGAATGTCAAGGAGCGTGCGCTTTATGAACGAGATCGAAAGCGAAAAAGACCGGTTGCTTGCGCAACACGCGGAGAAGGACAGGGGCATGTTTCCCGCTTCTTCGATGCCGGACCGCGATTGGTGGGCGGCCCTCTGGTCCGATCCTTCGGCGATGTTGCATACCCTTGGTATCCGGCCGGGGATGACGGCTCTCGATCTCTGCTGTGGCGATGGTTATTTCACTGCGTCGCTCGCCAAGCTGGTTGCCGGGCGCGTCTACGCCCTCGACCTCGACCCACTGTTGCTTGACGTTGCGAAGGCGGAAGTCGCGCGGCAGGGCGCAAGCGTCAAGGAATGGATTTGCGCCGACGCGCGTCATGTCGGGCGCTACGTCGCAGAGCCCCTCGATTACGTTTTGCTGGCCAATACGATTCACGGTGTGCCCGATCAACGTGGATTGGTGCGGGCTGTTCGCAGCGTATTGAAACCCGATGGCTTCTTCGGCGTGGTTAATTGGCACCCCACGCCGCGCAATCAAACGATGGTGTCAGGCAAACCGCGCGGTCCGCGAACTGACCTGCGGATGTCGCCCGACGCGGTCAAGGAAGTGGTGGAGCGGGAAGGTTTCCGTCTCGCCAAGCAAGTTGATCTGCCGCCGTACCACTACGGGGCCGTGTTCGCGCGGCAAGAACTAAGGTGAGTGCGCCAGGAGTCAGCTCAATCCCAAGGCTTGTGCTGCGGTTCCAATGCGCAGGAACGGCCCGACCTCGTTGAGAAGTCGGGCTTTTTTCGTTTTCGGGCCCGGTTCGGGATGGAACTCCGGAGCCGGTTGCGCCATGCTGGCCCTACAGGCCTCGCCAAGAAGGCCGCCAGACACACAGCACCAATCAACAGGGATGGATTCAATGAAGAGAAGGGATTTTCTCAAGGTCACGGGTATTGGCGCAGCCGGCGCCGCGACCCTGGCCGCACCCGCCATTGCGCAGTCGACGCCGGAGATCAAATGGCGCCTGACGGCGAGCTGGCCGAAATCGCTCGACACGCTGTGGGGCGCTGTCGAGGTCATGGCCAAGCACGTCGCCGAAGCCACCGACAATAAATTCCAGCTGCAGACGTTTGCCGGCGGCGAGATCGTGCCGGGCCTGCAGGTGCTCGATGCCGTGCAGAACGGCACCGTCGAGATGGGCCACACCGCGTCCTACTATTATTTCGGCAAGGACCCGACCTTTGCGTTCGGCACGGCGGTGCCGTTCGGGCCGAACCAGCGCCTCAATCAGGCCTGGTACATGCAAGGTGGCGGCAAGGAGCTGATGAACGAGCTCTACAAGAAGTACAATACCGTTACCTTCCTGGCCGGCAATACCGGCTGCCAGATGGGTGGCTGGTTCCGCAAGGAGATCAACACCGTCGACGATCTCAAGGGCCTCAAGATGCGCATCGGCGGCTTTGCCGGCCGCGTCATGCAGAAGCTCGGCGTCGTGCCGCAGCAGCTGGCCGGCGGCGACATCTATCCGGCGCTGGAAAAAGGCACGATCGACGCGGCGGAATGGGTCGGACCCTACGACGACGAGAAGCTCGGCTTCAACAAGGTCGCGCCGCATTACTACTATCCCGGCTGGTGGGAGGGTGGCCCGATGCTGCTTGGGCTCGTCAATCTGGAGAAATGGAATTCGCTGCCGAAGAACTATCAGAGCGTCATCGAGCAGGCTGGTGCGGCAGCCAACAGCTGGATGATGGCCAGGTACGATCAGGCCAATCCGATGGCGTTGAAGAAACTGCTTGCCGGCGGCACCAAGCTGCACGCATTTTCTCCGGCAATCATGCAGGCCTGCCTGAAAGCCACCAGGGAAGTATACGCCGAAACCTCGGCGGCCAATCCGAACTTCAAGAAGGTGCTGGAGTCGATGAATTCGTTCACGACCAACGGCTACCAGTGGTTCCAGGTCGCCGAACTCGGCTACGACAGCTTCATGGCGCGCAATCCGCAGGGCTGAGCCGCTCTCGCTATCGCCGGCCATGCAAAAACCCCGGAGCGAAAGCTCCGGGGTTTTCTTTTCACTGATGCGGTCAGCACCGGCGGAGGCAGAGCTTACGGCAGCTTGCCGTTCGACACATCCATGATCATCCGCGCCGTCAGGTACAGCCGCGGCACGATGGTGTTGATCAGCACATATTCGGCATCGTTGGAGTGCGCGCCAAACCCCGACAATCCGACACCCTCCACCACGGCACCTTTGGTCTTGAGGGCGGCAAAGGCGGCGTCGGTGCCGCCGCCGGTTGCGACCTCGGCGACGCCGAGCGACAGGCCAAGCTCCCGGTAGATCGTCTTGCCGTGATTGGCGACGCGGCGCGATGCGTCGTTGGCTTCGAGCGGCGGGCGGCGCAGTTCGAACTTCAGGTCCACCTTGGAATCGGGCAGCAGCCGGTTCTTGATCTTGTCCTGAAGCGTTTTCTCCAGTCCGGCAAAATCCGCCACCTTGAGCGCACGCGCATCGGCCTGCGCCGAGGCATCGGCAGGGATCACGTTGCGGTTGGTGCCTGCCTTCGCGACCGTCCAGTTCAGCTTGAGGCCTTGCTCCGGCTTCGACAGGTCCTTCATCTGCAGCAGCTGGTGCGACAGTTCGTACAGCGCGTTGACGCCGCCTTCGGGCCTGGAGCCCGCGTGTGACGACTTGCCCTGAATGGTCAGATAGGCCGAGCCGATGCCGCTGGTGGCGAGGCGCAGCATACCGTCGATGCCTCCGCTTTCGAACGAAAGCACCATGTCCTGATCCGCTGCGATCCGGGTAATCGTGCTGCGCCACGCGGGTGAGCTGATTTCCTCGTCGCCGTTGATCAGCACGGTGAGCGTGCCGTAAGCCGCGAACTTCAGCTTCTGCAGCAACGTGACCGCGTGGATGATGGTCGCAATGCCTTGCTTGTCGTCGGCGATGCCAAGGCCATAGGCCTTGTCGCCGTCGATGCGGAACGGCTGATCTTTCAGCATGCCCTTCAGGTAGACCGTGTCCATATGCGCGATCAGCATGATCTTCGCGCTGCCCGTACCTTTGAATGTGGCGTGCACGGCCGGGCCGAGCTTCTCGGGCGTATCGTCGAGCCGGTAAACGTCGGAGGGTTGCAGGATTTCGACGGCGCCGCCGAGTTGCCTGAGCGGGCCGGCGATGCGCTCGGCGATCTGGTTCAGGCCTTCAACGTCCTTGCTGCCGGACTCGATGCTGACGAGATCGCGCAGCGTGTCGAGCAGCGGGAGCTGTTCCGCTTGCGCAAGCGCACGAATGTCGCCGGCCGGCTCGGCGAAAGCAGGTGCTGATAACGCCAGCCAGAACGAGGCGATCAGCGGACGAATGAGAAATGAAGCAGGGCGCATCTGATGCATGATACGGCGACCGTTCGTTGAGGGACGGTCCGCATCTTACGCCGTTCGCAGGCGCTGTCACCGGCGATCAGATCATGTCGCGCCTTGTCGAGACATGATCCTGTCGCCGGCAGCTTCTATTGTTTTGGCCCGCCGAAATCGAGCGGTGGCAATTCGATTTGCGGCACCTCGATCTTGACCTTGCTGAGGTCGACGTCGATCGGCTTGTCGAGCAGCGCCGTCACCACGATCGGGAAGGCGATCACGATCGCCACCATGATGGCCTGCAGGCCGATCCACGGCACGGCGCCCCAGTAGATGTCGGAGCTCTTGACTTCCTTGGGCGCGACGCCGCGCAGGTAGAACAGCGCGAAGCCGAACGGCGGATGCAGGAACGAGGTCTGCATGTTGACGCAGAGCATGACGCCGAACCAGATCAGGGCGGCATCGGGGCCGACCACCGGCCCCAGCACCTTCTGCGCGATCGGCGCCACCATCGGCAGGATGATGAACGCGATCTCGAAGAAGTCGAGGAAGAACGCCAGGAAGAAGATGAAGAGGTTGATGAAGATCAGGAAGCCCCAGACGCCGCCGGGGATCGAGGTCAGATGGTGCTCGAGCCAGACGCCGCCGGAGACGCCGAGGAACACCACCGAGAAGCAGGTCGAGCCGATCAGGATGAACACCACCATGGTGGAGAGGCGCATCGTCGATTCGTAACCCTGCTTGATCAGGTCGCGCAGATCCGGGATGCGGACGGCTTCGAGGCAGAGCCAGATGACGGCGATGTAGACCACCGCGAATGTCAGCTTGAACAGTTTGCCTTCGCCGAGCATGACGCCGATGATCGCGCCGATGCCGGTGGCGACGATGCCGATCAGGAGCATCTTGTGCCCCTTGCTGCTCAGTTCCTTGTGATGGATCGCAGCGAGAACGATGGCGCCGATCGCACCCATCGCGCCGGCTTCCGTCGGCGTCGCGAGGCCGAGCATCATGGTGCCCAGCACCACGAAGATCAGCACGGCCGACGGGATGATGCCCATCAGGCATTTCTTCCAGAGCGCCCAGCCCGTCAGGGTGCGCGCTTCCTTCGGCACCGGCGGCACGTGTTCGGGCTTGATGAGACCGAGGAGGAATGTGTAACCGGCGAACAATGCGATCTGCAGCACCGACGGTCCCCAGGCGCCGAGATACATGTCGCCGACCGACTTGCCGAGCTGGTCGGCCATCACGATCAGCACCAGCGACGGCGGCACCAGTTGCGTGATGGTGCCGGAGGCTGCGAGCACGCCGGTGATATAGCGTACGTTATAGCCGTAGCGGAGCATCACCGGCATCGAGATCAGCGCCATCGCGATGACCTGCGCGGCCACCGTGCCGGTGATCGCACCGAGGATGAAGCCGACGATGATGACGGAGTAGCCGAGGCCGCCACGCACCGGGCCGAACAGCTGGCCCATCGAGTCCAGCATGTCTTCAGCCAGACCGCAGCGCTCCAGGATCGAACCCATGAAGGTGAAGAACGGGATCGCCAGCAGCAATTCGTTGGAGAGCACGCTGCCGAAAATGCGGCCCGGAATCGCCTGCAGGAAGTTCATGTCGAAGAAGCCGAGATAGATCGACAGGAACCCGAACGACAGCCCGAGCGCGGCCAGCGTGAAGGCGACCGGGAAGCCGATCAGCATGGCCAGAATCAAGCCGCCGAACATCAGCGGCGGCATCATCTCCAGCGTGATCATTGGGTCGGCCTCTCATACTTCGCATCGATCACGACATATCCCTTCAGTGCAGCGATGCGCTTGATCACTTCGGAGACGCCCTGCAGCGCCAGGAAAACGAAGCCGACGGGAACGACGGCCTTGATCGGCCAGCGACCCAGGCCGCCGGCATTGCTCGAAATCTCGCTCACGTCGTAGGCCTGGATGAAGAACGGCCAGGACAGGTAGCTGAGCAGCAGGCAGGAGGGGATCAGGAAGAACAGCGTGCCGATCATGTCGAGCCAGATCTGGCCGCGTTCGGACAGCATCAAATAGAGGATCTCGACGCGGACGTGCTCGTTCTTCTTGAAGGTATAGGAGGCGCCGAACATCACGAAGACGGCGAACATGTACCATTGCAGTTCGAGCCAGGCGTTCGACGAGTAGCCGAACGCGTAACGGATCATCGCGTTGGCCGCACTCACCACGCAGGCGGCGAGCACGAGCCAGTTGCAGATGCCGCCGAGTTTTTCGTTGAGCCAGTCGATTGCGGTGCTGATTGCCAACAATGGGCGCATTACGCTCTCCTCGGGCGCGTCATCATCGACGCACGCCGGATGTCCAAACCAATATTGCGCCGCGACCCCGCCTCACGCGCGGTGAGCCGTGGCCGCGCAAACGTGCAGCATCGTTCCCGCGCGTGGAACGCACGGAACCGCAACTCATTCGCTGAAGCGATTGCAACGATTAGTCCTCCCCCAACTCAGCGCTACCGCCGTCTTGTCTGCACCCTGGATGAAACCCTTCGGATGCAGCGGCCTGTTACCGGCCGTGCTGGCGTGAAAGCAGCCGCACCATTTCAGCGCGGCGTGGCGACGTCAATCGGAAAATGGGCAAATTGACGCGGGGCCCAATTCGTTGGTCGGTCTGATAAATCCGCGCTGGGAACGATGATAAAAAAGGCAGCGTCAATCAGCCGCCGGTCACGCTCATGTGACGGCTGACGCTGGGGCGGTTATGCCGGCGGTCGATGATGAAGTCGTGGCCCTTCGGCTTCAGTCCGATGGCGCGATCGATCGTAGCCGAAAGCAGTTCGTCGTCCGCGGATGCGCGCAGCGGCTTGCGCAGATCGGAGGCATCCTCGTGGCCGAGGCAGGTGTGCAGCGTGCCGGTGCAGGTGATCCGTACCCGATTACAGGACTCGCAGAAATTATGGGTCATCGGCGTGATGAAGCCGAGCTTGCCGCCGGTTTCGGCAACGCTGACGTAGCGGGCAGGGCCGCCGGTGTCGTCGTCGAGATCGGTCATTGTGAACTGCTGGGCGAGCCGGGTACGCAACAACGACAGCGGGACGTACTGGTCGATCCGTCCCTCGCCGATGTCGCCCATCGGCATCACTTCGATCAGCGTCAGGCCCATTCCCTTGCCGTGCGCCCATTGCATCAGCGAGGGGATTTCCTCCTCGTTCATGTTCTTGAGCGCCACCGCGTTGATCTTGACGGCAAGGCCTGCGGCGCGCGCAGCCTCGATCCCGGCGAGCACCTGGTCGAGATCGCCCCAACGGGTGATGGCGCGGAACTTTTGCGCATCGAGCGTATCGAGCGACACGTTGACGCGGCGCACGCCGCAGTCGCGCAGCTCGGTGGCATAGCGCGCGAGTTGCGAGCCGTTGGTGGTCAGCGTCAGTTCGTCGAGCGCGCCGCTGCCGAGATGACGCGACAAGGAGCGCACCAGCGACATCACGTTGCGCCGGACCAGCGGCTCGCCGCCGGTGAGGCGGATCTTGCGCACGCCCTTGGCGACGAAGGCTGAGCAGAGTCGGTCGAGTTCCTCGAGCGTCAGCAGATCCTTCTTCGGCAGGAACGTCATGTCTTCCGACATGCAGTAGAAGCAGCGCAGGTCGCAACGGTCGGTGACGGACACGCGCAGGTAACGGATGGTCCGGCCGAACGGATCGACCATCGGACGCAGCAACTGCTCGGGAGAACTCAACGACGTTCCGCTCATTCAAAAAGAGCCTTCAAAGGAAGCCTTGCCAAGGTACCTTGCCAAAGGGACTTGCCAAAGGACTTGCCATGCCTCGTCTGCGGGGTCACCGCGATGCCGATATTCCGCTAGCACCAATGTATGCACGATGCCACCTGCCTACAATCGGAGCGTTCGGGTGCAGTGCAGCGATCAACGGGTAGCGGGGGGCGGTGCCGGGAACGGCGAGGCGGCGGGCGCGGTCGCCGCTGCGGCGGGCTTCGGCTTCTTCTTCGGCCGCATCGGCTTGCGCACCTTCGGCGGCGGCGCGACGGGCTTGAGTTCCGCAAACACCGGATTGGGCTCGATCAGCGTTGTGGCCGGGCTGGTGAAATCGCCGGGGTTCCGGATCACCTGTACCGGGACGGTCGCCGGTATGAATTTCGGCAGCGCGAAGGTGACCGTGAAGCCGGCATCCGGGGCCGGAACATTGAGCGAGCAGGGGGTTTTGCAGGTCGGGCCCAGCGACGTCGTGGCGTCGGCGCCCGGCGGCGTCGATTCGAGCTGGACCTGGACCAGCGGCGGCGTCGGCTTGAACGAATCGAGGGAAAACGAGGAGCAGCCGGCGAGACCGAGTCCAGTGACGGCAATCGCGAGAACACGACGCATGATCGATTACTCTGACTGCGGCCAGCCGCCGCAATCCCCTCCGAAAACCATAGGAGCGTGGGAACAGGGCTGCAACCATGCCGGGCAAATTAGTTAAGGAATGGTTAATGCCGACGCGGCCGCTATTTTAAAAAAGTAAATATATCAATGGTTTAAAGGGGGGTTATGGCTTGCGCAGGCTGTTCACGGCACCTGGCAGGTCGCGCATATGGTCGATCAGCCGATCCGGCTTCAGATCGGCGATGGGTACATCGGTGTAGCCGAACGAGACCCCGATCACGGGAACGCCGGTCCGCCGGGCGACCCCGACATCGGGCCCGGCATCCCCCACCATGACCGTCGTCGCCACCTGGCCGCCGGCGCGCGCCACCGTCTGCTGCAGGATGACCGGGTCGGGCTTCGCGACCCCGAACGTGTCGGCGCCGCAGATCGCGGCAAATCGCTTGCTGAGATCGAGTTCGTCGAGCAGCCGCTTCGACAGCCATTCCAGCTTGTTGGTGCAGACGGCAAAGCGGCAGCCCTGCGCCTCGAGGTCGTCGAGGGCGGCATCCAGCCCCTCGAAGGGGCGTGAGCCTTCGGCGATATGATCGCCGTAATAGGCGACGAAATCCCTGGTCAGACGGTCGAGATCGCCGACGCTGACGGCGCGGCCGTCCACTTCCAGCCCGCGCTCGAGCAGCTTGCGCGCGCCGGCGCCGATCATGTTGCGCGCCGAACTCATCGGCAACGGCGCGATACCTTCGCGCTCGAGCACGTAATTGAGGGCCGAAATCAAATCGGGGGCGGTGTCGACCAATGTGCCGTCGAGGTCGAAAACGATCAGGCGGGAGGATGTCATGGGCATTCGCTAGCGACAGCCGGTACTTCGCGCAAGCCGGATTCAGTCCATTTTGGCACGGCTTGGCGCTGTTCCCGGGGGCAAAACGACGCTAGACATGCGCCGGTTTACTGAAGCTCTCCCGGAAGAGGCATCGTCAGCACGTGGACATGGATCAACTGAAGCGGCAGGCGGCTGCAAAGGCGCTGGAGCAGGTGCGGGACGGCATGAAGCTCGGGCTCGGCACCGGCTCGACCGCGAAGCATTTCGTCGATCTGCTCGGTGAAAAGGTCGCCGCCGGATTGCGCGTGGTCGGCGTACCGACCTCGGAAGCGACCCGTGCGCAGGCCGAGGCCTGCGGCATCCCGCTCACCACGCTCGATGATATCGACCGTCTCGACATCACCATCGACGGCGCCGACGAAATGGATCCTGCGCTCAATCTGATCAAGGGCGGCGGCGGTGCGCTGCTGCGGGAAAAGATCGTGGCCGCGGCCTCGGATCGCATGATCGTGATCGCTGACGACAGCAAATGGGTCGATGTTCTCGGCCGCTTCCCCCTACCTATCGAGGTGATTCCGTTCGGCCTGACCGCCACCCGTCGGGCGATATCGGACGCATTTGCCCAAAGCGGGGTTTCCGGGCAAATGGTGGTCCGAAAGGGCAAGGACGGCCACGTTTTTGTCACCGATGGCGGCCACTGGATTATCGACGCCCATCTGGGACGCATTGCCGATGCCCCGCGTCTGGCAGGTCTCTTGAGCCTGATCCCGGGCGTCGTCGAACACGGCCTGTTCATTGGCCTGGGCAGCACCGCCATCCTGGCTGGCGCGCAGGGAATTCGCGTAGTTGAGCGGCGCTAGCGCCGGTAATCGAGGAGAATTGGAATGAAGAGCTTTTCACGGATGTTGTCGGCGGCGGGTATGGCCCTGGGGGTGTCCCTCGGCCTGACCCTGACCGGCATGCCCGCCAGCGCGCAGCAGAAGCAGGTTCCCGCGCCTGCAACCGCGCTCAAACAGGCCTCGCCGGCGGCGATCGCGGCGGCCAAGGAAATCCTGACGATGAAGAACGCCAGCGCGATGTACGCCTCGGCCGTTCCCAACCTCGTCGAGCAAACCAAGAACACCCTGCTGCAGAGCAATCTCAACCTGCAGAAGGACCTCAACGAGGTCGCCGTCATCGTCGCCAAGAACCTCGCCGGCCGAGAGAAGGAAATCGGCGACGGCATGGCGCAGGTCTACGCCAACGAATTCTCCGAGCAGGAGCTGAAGGACCTCGTGACCTTCTACAAGTCTCCGCTCGGCCAGAAGCTGCTGGCGACCGAGCCCCGTGCGATCCAGTTCAGCATGTCCTATATGAACCAGTGGGCGCAGGCGTTTGCCGAAGTCATCAACGGCCAGTTCCGTGCCGAGATGAAGAAGCGCGGCAAGGACATCTGAGTCTTGCAGCGTCCGCTTGCTCCTCCAGCGACAACGGCAAGGCCGTTGCGCCGGGGTGAGGAGCGCGAAGCGCGTCTCGAACCGCGAGGCCCGACCGTGGCCTCTATCCTTCGAGACGCCCGCTGCGCGGGCTCCTCGGGACGAGGAGTTCAAGCTGATTTGATCAACGAGGGGCTGGGGCTTCCGGCTTCGGGGCAGGGTTGAGATGACTGAATTCGACGTCGACCTCTTTGTCATCGGTGGCGGCTCCGGCGGCGTTCGCGCCGCCCGCATCGCGGCCGGCTACGGCGCAAAGGTCATGGTCGCCGAAGAATACCGGATGGGCGGCACCTGCGTGATCCGTGGCTGCGTGCCGAAGAAGCTGTTCGTGATCGGCTCGCACGTCAAACACGAACTCGAGGACGCCAAAGGTTTCGGCTGGACCATTCCGCCCGCCTCGTTCGACTGGCCGACGCTGGTTGCCAACAAGGACAAGGAAATCGCGCGGCTCGAAGGCATCTATGCGGCCAATGTCGAGAAGAGCGGTGCGCGCATTGCGAAGACCCGCGCGGTGCTGGAAGACGCCCACACGCTGCGGCTGACGACCGGCGAGAAGGTCACCGCGAAGTACATCCTGATCGCGACCGGCGGCGCGCCCAATCACGGCCGCGAGATCCCCGGCATCGAGCACGTGATCTCCTCCAACGAGGCGTTTCACCTCGCTGAATTGCCGAAGCGCATCGTGATCCAGGGCGGCGGCTATATCGCGCTCGAATTCGCCGGCATCTTCGCCGGCTACGGTTCCGACGTCACCGTGATCTATCGCGGCGACAACATCCTGCGCGGCTTCGACGAGGACGTCCGCAAGCACGTCCGCACCGAGATGGAAAAGCAGGGCATCACGATTCTCACCGGCTGCACCATCGACAAGGTCGAGAAGCACGGCAGCGAATTCACCACGCATCTGTCGAGCGGATCCAGCATCGCTTCCGACAAGGTGATGTTCGCGATCGGCCGGCATCCCAACGTCGCCAATCTCGGACTCGAGAAAGCCGGCGTCGCCATCAATCCGAAAAACGGCGGCATCGCCGTCGACGACTGGTCGAAGACCTCGGTCGACAATATCTATGCGATCGGCGACGTCACCCACCGCATCAACCTGACGCCGGTAGCGATCCGCGAGGGCCATGCCTTCGCCGACACCGTGTTCGGCAAGCGCCCGGTGCAGGTCGATCACGGCACGATCCCGACCGCGGTGTTCTCGCAGCCCGAAGTCGGCACGGTCGGTCTCACCGAAACCGAGGCGCGTGCGCAGTTCAGCCACGTCGACATCTACAAGGCCGATTTCCGCCCGATCAAGGCGACGATGTCCGGCCGCGACACCCGCGTGCTGATGAAGCTGATCGTCGACGGCGCGACCGACCGCGTGCTCGGCTGCCACATCGTCGGCGAAGCCGCGGCCGAAATCGTCCAGGCGGTGGCGATCGCCGTCAAGATGAAGGCGACCAAGGCCGATTTCGACGCCACCGTGGCGCTGCATCCGACCGCTGCCGAAGAACTGGTGACGATGCGGACGCCGACGGCGCGGTATGTGCGCGAGGCCGCGGAGTAGGTTCGCTTTAGGGCGCGGAAGTGCAGCCTGGATCAGCGAAGCAAGATCCGGGTCTGTCATGTCCCGGCCCCGCATGTCGCGTCGCTCATGCGGGCTGCACGCTCGCTGCTTGCTGTGGGCTACCGATGAGCACCGCATTCTGATAACCACGTAATCCAGCATTCAAGAAGTAAAGGTATGCGAGCAATGATCGAACAGATTGGCATCGTCGGCGCGGGCACGATGGGCAACGGCATCGCGCAGGTATGTGCGGCCGCAGGTCTTCCGGTGGTCATGACCGACATTTCGGAGGCCGCGCTGGCGCGCGGCATGTCGGTCGTTTCCGGCAGCCTGGAGCGGCTGGTCAACAAGCAGAAGATGACCGATGCCGACCGCCAGGCGGCGCTGGCGCGGATCACGACCAGCACGGATACAGCAAAATTCTCCAATTGCGATCTCGTCATCGAGGCCGCGACCGAGAACGAGGACCTGAAGGTCAAGATCCTGAAGGATCTCTGCTCGAAGATGCGTCCGCAGGCGCTGCTCGCCACCAACACGTCCTCGATCTCGATCACCAAGCTCGCCGCCGCAACCGACCGTCCGGATCGCTTCATCGGCCTGCACTTCTTCAACCCGGTGCCGCTGATGGCGCTGCTGGAATTGATCCGCGGCCTGCAGACCTCCGACGATACGCACGCGAAAGCGGAAGCCTTCGCCAAACGGATCGGCAAGGTTTCGGTAACCGCGAAGAACAGCCCGGGCTTTGCGGTCAACCGCATCCTGTGCCCGATGATCAACGAGGCGATCTTCGCGCTGCAGGAAGGCATCGCCACGGCGGAAGACCTCGACGCCGGCATGAAGCTCGGCTGCAACCACCCGATCGGTCCGCTCGCGCTCGCCGACATGATCGGGCTCGACACCATGCTGTCGGTGATGGAGGTGTTCTATCAGGGCTTCAACGATCCCAAATATCGCCCCGCGCCGCTGCTGAAGGAAATGGTCGCCGCCGGCCATCTCGGCCGCAAGACCGGGCAGGGCTTCTACAGCTACGGCAAGGGCTGACCCCCATGCGCATCGCGGTTGTCGGCGCCGGCGGCGTCGGAGGCGGTTTCGGCGCGGCGCTGGCGAAGGCCGGCGCCGACGTCACCTTCATCGCGCGCGGTGCGCATCTGGCCGCGATGAAAAGCGCGGGCCTGAAAGTCCAGAGCCCGCGCGGCGATACCCACCTGGTGCCGACGCAGGCGACCGACGATCCTGCTTCGATCGGCCCGGTCGATGTCGTGCTGTTCTGCGTCAAGCTGTGGGACGTCGAAAGCGCGGGCGAGGCGATCAAGCCGATCGTCGGCGCGGACACCGCCGTCATTCCGCTGCAGAACGGCATCGATGCCGCCGAGCGGCTGCTGCCCATTCTGGGCAAGCGCGCCGTGATGGGCGGCGTGGCGCAGATCAGCGCGTCGATCATCGCCCCCGGCGTGATCCAGCAGGTCGGCACCTTCATGCGCATCATCTTCGGAGAACTCGACGGCACGCGCTCACCGCGCGCCGAGAGGTTTCTGGCGCTGTGCCAGAAGGCCGGATTCGACGTCACGCTGAGCGAGCAGATCAATACCGAACTCTGGATGAAGTTCGTGCTGCTCTCGACCAATTCGGCGATCACCGCCGCGACGCGCCGGCCGATCGGCGAACTGCGCGACGATCCGGATATCAGGCCCATCATCCTGTCCGCGCTACGCGAGGTATACGAGGTCGGCAAGGCCAAGGGCGTGGCGCTGCCGGCGGATGCGGTGGAGAAGATTCTCGATTTCATCGGCCATGCGCCACCGGCCATGAAGGCGTCGATGGCGCTCGACCTCGACCGCGGCAACCGGCTCGAACTGCCCTGGCTGAGCGGCAAGGTCGTGGAACTCGGCCGTCAGTTCGGCGTGGCGACGCCGACGCACGGCATGATGGCGGCGATGCTGAAACCCTACATCATGGGCAAGCCGGTCTGATTGTGACGAAACAATCGTTCTATCCATAATTGTATTGGATCGCGTTCGAGCGTAATGTGACGGCGCGTCGATCCCGCGGGCTCGATCGGGATCGGCAGCCTGTTCCATTGCAAGGGAGCGCAGCATGGCGAAATCCGACCTGACACGCGCCGCAATTCCGCAAGCCCTGACGAACGCAAAAGCCTCGGCCGCCGCATCGTTCCTGTCGACGGATTCAATGCCGGAAATATCGGCCTTCGCCGCGCATTCCGATCCCAGACACAATGTCGTCGGCGTCGGTCTCGGCCGCAAGCTGGTGAAGGGCAAGCCCACGAAGGAGATATGCGTCCGCTTCTACGTGGAACGAAAGCTGCCGAAGGCCGCGCTGTCGCAAGCACACATGCTGCCCAAGGCCGTCGATGGCGTCGAGACCGACGTGGTCGAGAGCGGCGTGTTCCGGGCGTTCGCCGCCATACCGAAGGAGCGCACCCGCATTCGCCCCGCGCGGCCCGGCTGCTCGGTCGGCTTTGCCTTTACCGGCGCCGAGGCGGGCACGCTGATGGCGGGCACGTTCGGCGCGGTGGTCGAGGCCGGCGGCAAGCGCTTTATCCTCAGCAACAATCATGTGCTCGCCAACGAGAACGAACTGGCGATCGGCTCGACGATTTTCCAGCCGGGCCTGCTGGACAAGAACGCACCGGCCTCGGATGCGATCGCAAGGCTGACGAAGTTCATCCCGCTCCTGACCGCGGGATCGAACAAGGTCGATTGCGCCATCGCCGAGATCGACGGCCAGGTGAGCGCGACCGTGATGCCGAAAGTCGGCAAGCTCAAATCGGCCCAGCCGCTGGCGGCGGCGATGTCGATGAAGGTGATGAAGACCGGGCGTACCACCGGGTTCACCACCGGCACGATCAACGATCTGACCGCCGACGTGAAGGTGAAATACGGCATCGGCACGATCACCTTCACCGACCAGATCATCATCGTCGGCGGCGCGAAGCCATTCTCGGATTCCGGCGATTCCGGTTCCCTGATCGTGGAACAGACCGGCAAGCGCGCCGTTGGGCTCTTGTTCGCCGGCTCGGATCAGTTCACCATCGCCAACCACATCGAGGATGTCCTCGAACAATTGCAGGTCAGCCTCGTTGCCTGACAAGCGCACGCCCGCATCGAACGCCACGCCGGATCTTGCCGACGCCAAGAAGCGCGTCTCCGAGAAACTGATGCCGCTCGACTATGTCAGCGGCGTCGGCGCGGGCGGGGCAGGCCTGAAAGTATATCTGAGCCGCGCGCTCGAGCCGGACGAGGAACACCACGTCAAGTCGGTGCTGGACGCCGAAGCCGGCGGCAAGCCGGTTGAAATCGTGAAGTCAGGCGAGTTCAAGGCGCGGTGATTGCGTCTGGGACGATGCGGCGTGAGATCATGATCTGTAGGATGGGTGGAGCGCAGCGATACCCATCATCTCTCTTCGCGAGCGGAAGTCGATGGGTATCGCTGCGCTCCACCCATCCTACGACGGCAAACCCTATTCGCCAGCCTGGATCCATTCCGCCGCGCCGCGCCACAGCGTGTCGCGATGTTCGGGTCGGAAAAATCCCATATGCCCGATCTTGTCGGCGCCGGTGTCGGCCGGGGTCACCGTGATGATCTCCGGCTTGACCGAGGTAAATCCCGAACACAGCATCTCGACCGCCGGCCGCGTCGCCCAGGGATCGTCGGACAGGCAGATCGCGCGGAGCGCGCCCTTGTATTTCGGAAAATTCTGCAGCGCTTCGAGCTTTGAATCGAACAGATAGCGCGGGCTCATCACCCAGCCGACCCATTCGAGGAACGCATCCTTCGGCAGGTCCATGCCGAGGCCGGCCTTGCCGGGCATGTAGCCGAGCGTGCGGGTGAGGGGGGCACCGACGAAATTCAGCAGCGCGTAGACGCGGTAGCGCTCCGGGACCGACATCAGTTTCCAGTAGCCGGCCTGCGCGGCGATAAACAGCGCGCGCGAAATCTCGGTGTTGTTCGGCAAGAGCCCCAGCGCCTGGCCGCCGAAGGAATGCCCGATATAGGCAAACGGCAGCGGCTTGTAGCGCTCGCGCATCCAGGCGACCGCGGCGGTGACGTCGTGCGAGGCCCAGTCCGACATCGAGGCCTTGAAGCCGACCAGCGATTTGGCCTGGTTGTAGCCGGTCAGCGACTTCTGCCGGGAATCGCCGGTGCCGCGATAATCGTAGGTCAGCACCGCGCAGCCGCGCTTGGCGAGATAGCCGGCGAAGCCGCGGTAGAGCTTGCGGGGAACGGCGGTCGCCGAATTGATCAGGACCGCATGGCGTTTGGCGCCGCGCGGCAGAAACAGCGTCGCCCCAAGCGGATAGCCGTCGGTCGCCGGTACCGTGATATCGTCGATGAAAACGTCGTCCAGTCCCGGCTCGGCCACTGCTTCTCCCCCTCAGCTTTCGCGAGCGCTGTTAGCAAATGCGAATTCGGCTTTTACCGCAAGGGCTTGACGGGACACGTGGAAATCTATCTGGCGGCCGGGCATTTGCCTGTGTATAACCCGGCCCTCTCAACCGCTCGTAAGTAGCGGTTTTTGCTCAGGAGTTAACGTCATGTCCGAGCGGTGGACGCCCGATAGCTGGCGCAGCAAGCCGGTGCTGCAGGTGCCTGAATATCCCGATGCCAAGGCATTGGCCGATGTCGAGGCGCAGCTTGCCACCTTTCCCCCGCTGGTGTTCGCCGGCGAGGCCCGCAGCCTGAAGAAGGCGCTGGCGCGCGTCGCCGCGGGCGAAGCCTTCCTGCTGCAGGGCGGCGATTGCGCCGAGAGCTTTGCCGAGCATGGCGCCAACAACATCCGCGACTTCTTCCGCGTGCTGCTGCAGATGGCCGTCGTCCTGACCTATGCCGGTGCACTGCCGGTGGTGAAGGTCGGCCGCATCGCCGGCCAGTTCGCCAAGCCGCGTTCGTCGAACACCGAAAAGATCAATGGCGTCGAGCTGCCGAGCTATCGCGGCGACATCATCAACGACATCGCGTTCACGGCGGAAGCGCGCGTTCCCGATCCGCAGCGCCAGCTGATGGCCTACCGGCAGTCGGCGGCGACGCTGAACCTGCTGCGCGCGTTCGCGACCGGCGGTTTTGCCAATCTCGGCAGCGTGCATCAGTGGATGCTGGGCTTCCTGAAGGATTCTCCGCAGTCCCGCCGCTACAAGGAGCTGGCCGACCGCATTTCGGATGCGCTGAACTTCATGCAGGCCTGCGGCCTCGATCTCGAGAGCCATCCCGAACTGCGCGCGACCGATTTCTACACCAGCCACGAGGCGCTGCTGCTCGGCTACGAGCAGGCGATGACGCGGGTCGATTCCACGACCGGCGACTGGTACGCGACCTCCGGCCACATGATCTGGATCGGCGACCGCACCCGCCAGCTCGATCACGGCCATGTCGAAT